>JBDNGP010000130.1:0-16201 GCA_041689265.1 Verrucomicrobiota bacterium | reverse complement strand
GGCTTCTCTTCTACCGCTTGTTAGAGCAAGCGGTCGCCTTGAATCCTGTGCGAGGCAAGGAACTGGTCGGAGGCCGCTCCATGAAAAACAGAGAAACCACAACATCTGGTAGCTAGGGGCGTAAAGTGCATACCCAGAATTCATTATTCGACCCGCTCCAAGACCAGCACCCAGTCCTGCGGTGAGGGAACACTCTTCTTGAACTCAACGGGTTCTGCCGTCTTGTCGCCCACTTTGGCGCTGGCTTTGATTGTGCCCTGATCAAATTTTCTTCCTGTAGCCGGATCAAAATAGTACCCGTGCCAGTCAACAGTCGGATCAAGCTCCTTCACCGTCTGACCACTCCAATTATAGATATTTCGTCGCGGCATGTAGATGATTCTTACTTCGCCCGGAATCCCGGCAGCAAAGCACCCTTCTTCAACCCATTCAGGATGCGTCTCGAAACGTGACCAGCGATATTTCTCCAATAGTTTCTTGCCCAGCCCTATCTGGGTTGAACCGGGGTAGCTCATTCCTTCTCTCCAAGTCGTCCAGTCGTAGATCGGCGTGATACCGGGGTCGCCCTCGACACTGGCCTGCCAGATTCCGGCGGCACCATAGGTGTGGCCTGCTGCCCCGCTGAGGATGAAACTCCAAAACATGTGGCGCTGAATGTCTTGAAAGTTCGTTTGCATATGGCCTTCGTAACATGCCTCCCCGCAGAGGGCCGGTCTCTTTGGAGAGGCCGCAAAGCTGGATTTCATTAAATCAAAGGTCTTGTTCACGGTGTCCATGCCGTCGTGACCAATCGCGATCATGTCGAAGTCAAACATGGAGTTATCGTTCAAGGCCGTGCGCGGATGCCCCGGGGCATGGTAGCAACTCAGGTGTTCATAGGGATCAATATCCTTCACGAAGCGCGCCAGGTCCGACCATGGACCGTAGGCATCCTTGGCTTCGCCGCCGACCATCCACACCGTGGGGTAGGCACCATAGCGCGCCACCAAGTTGCGCCAATGTCGCTTGAACCCGTCAAGCCCCACTTGCATCAGGGTGCTCTCGCCGCCGCCTTGCGGACGCCCCCATCCGCCGACAATCACGGGCACGATTCCGGCATCGACAAGGTGCTTGATACGACGATCCGCATAGTCGAAGTATTTGGGATTTACGACGCTGAAATCTTTCTTCTCATAAGGCATGCCGCCTTCGTTCTCCCAGCGTGCTTCCATCATGGCTTCATCAGGATAAGGACCGCAGACGATCTGCACCGCGTTGAATCCCTTGGCCTGGCGGTCGGCGGTCAACTCCTGAAATCCTTCCCACGTCATGCGTTTGCACAAACCCTTCCACCAGGTATCAGCCAGCCAGAAGAACGGCGTGCCATCGACATGCTCAAAGTGCCGACGGTCTTCGGCCACTCGAATCGGGCCGTGCCGATAAAGAAGATTCTCTCCCCGATACGGAACCACTTCGATCTTCCCGGTTATGCCGTGAAGTTTCGAATTGCTTGTGTCCGAACAGTCAAGTTTCCATGAGTGGACCCCGGGCACGCCTGATGCATAGCGAAAAACCCAACGGTTGCCACCGGCCCAGAACGCAGGCACCCGAACTTGCACTCCATCCGGCCCCGCAATGAGCGCGTCAAGCTCCACTTCGATGAACGGATTTTTGTAGGTCTTCCCGGACACGAATGCGATTTCTGCCATGCAGTTCGACTCAACCTTTTGAACGTTCTGCGCTGCAAGAGGCACTACTGATGTCCCGGCGAACATCACTATCGCCAACTTTCTAAAGATAATGGATCGCATATGTGAGCAAATCTTGCAGCAGAACGAAGGAAATGAGAATCCCAGAGTGGCAACTCCTTTATTGAATTCGATTCGCAAAAAAAAGTGCCCAGTGACGAAACCGAGCGCGGCGACTGGGGGGGGCTTTCATACTTATCCTGCTCCATCCCCTGTTGTTTTCAGTATCGCGATGCGGAGCATCCTGAGGATGTCTCAGAGTCGCCTGGACTTCCTGTTCGACAGGCAGCCCCTTTTCTCTGTTACCTGAACCAAGCCAAAATGACCTATCAGCAACTTGCCGAATTCGTGGACAGAGGAATGCGCATGTCGCACATCTATCAACCTGTCATGCTGATCGAACTGTTGAAGCACGGCGGACGGCTACGAGGCGAGGGGATCGCCAAGGCACTGCTTAACCGTTGTTGAATCGATGTAGACGTTCTCCGAAATTGATAGCGTCTTAGAGCGTGTTTTAAAAATGCCGGAACTTTTACTTTATCGTTATCGTATAAGTATTTGAGTTAGTGTAGTTGAGAAAGATGCAAACGCCTTCTACTTGTTATCCAATGAATCTGACGGATGAAGAATGGAACCAAATCAAGTCGCTGGGAACGGTGTTAATGCGAACCAGTTATAATCGGGTGTAGAGGGCCTTGAGGCGGACCACGGCGATGCCTTCCGCGAGCCCGTCGCGGAGGGATTGCCGGAGCCAGCGGATGAATTTCACGCTGCGCTGCGGGCTCTCCGCGCCAGCAATAGCAACGGCGAAAGCGGCGTCCGCTCCCGGGAGCATTGGTGCCGCATCGATTCCTGCCGTTGGGCTCGCCGCCGGTCCTCCGGCTCGTTGCTGACCTGGTGCCGTTCTTCGAGTTCCTCTTCGTAGCCCAACATCAGGTTGTGCGTGAGGGCGATCATCTGTGCCTGCATTTCCCGCGCCACGAGGCTCGTGCCCCAGCTTGTTCTTGAGCTGGTCAAACACCTTCTCCACCTCCCAGCGGCGGCGATAGAGTTCGACGATCACGCCGGCGGGAAGATCGAGCTGGTTGGTCAAAAACTCGAACACTTCCCCGCTGACCGGTTCCTGGTAGGTGACCACGCGCAGCAACTGGCCGTCCCGCGACCGGACCTTCCAGTCGTGCAGCACGCCATGATTGCGGGGGTCCTTCCGGTCCAGCGGGCCATCCTCCACCCACTCCATCACCATGTTCTCCTTGAGCCGACTGAGGAAATAGAGCGCGCACTCCTGCCGGCACCGGTTCCAAAACTTCAAGTCGATGCCCGCCTTGTCATACACCAGCAACACCCGGGCGAACTTTTTGGCGCACACGGTGGCGGCTTGTTCATTCCCGATCGGATGCGTAAACAAAACGTCCAGATGCCTCAGCCTTTCTGTCGTTCGACATCGGCGTGGTTCGGGCCATCCAACAGAACATCGAAGGCTCGCTCGGAGAGGCTCGCCCCACCTTCGTGCGATTGGGCATTTCCCCGCCCCACGCTTTCGATTAATCCACCGACGGTTCCCTCTTTTCAAAGCAGTCATCGCCCGGCACATTGAGGGCGGCATGAGCCAGCGCCACGATTCAACAACTGCATCCACCGCCAACAATTCCGTGTGGCGGCTGGGGATCATCATGGTCCTCTTCATGGGGATCGTGCTCGGCGTGTTTTATTGGCAGGGCAGCCGGCAAACGTCCGCGTCGGATGGAACGAACGGCGTGCTGAGCTCCGTCGATGATCGCATTCCAAACGTCACTTTCTCCGATGTGACGGAAGATGCGGGAATTGAGTTTGTTCACAAGAACGGTGCCGCAGGGGAAAAGCTCTTGCCGGAAACGATGGGAAGCGGCGTCGCGTTCTTTGATTTCGACAACGACGGCGACCAGGATTTGCTTTTCGTGAACAGCACGCGCTGGCCCTGGGATAAGGCCACGAACAATGAACCGCCGGGCACCGCCGCTCTCTATCGCAATGACACCACGCCCGGCGGCGAGATTCGTTTTGTGGATGTCACCGCAGGCTCGGGGCTCAATGTTCCGATCTACAGCATGGGGGTCGCCATCGGGGATGTTGATGCAGACGGATTGCTGGATGTTTACCTGACCGCAGTCGGACCAAATTATCTTTTCAAGAACCTCGGCGCTGGCCGGTTTAAGGATGTGACCACAGAATCCGGCACGGCGGGTGGCAACAAGGATTGGGGAACGAGCACGACGTTTCTGGATTACGACGGCGACGGTGATCTGGATCTGTTTGTGTGCAACTACGTCCAGTGGTCGCGCGAGCTGGATCTTGAGTTGAACTTTGAACTGCCCGGAATTGGCCGCGCGTATGGGCCTCCACACAATTTCAAGGGATCGTTTCCCAATCTGTTCAAGAACGATGGCAAGGGCCGGTTCACGGACGTCTCGAAGGCCGCCGGGCTGCACGTCAAGAATCCTTCCGACGGCAGCCCGCTCGCTAAGTCGCTCGGCGTTTCGCCCGTGGATATTGACGGCGACGGCTGGGTCGATCTCGTGATCGCGAACGATACTGTGCAAAACTTCGTGTTCCTCAATCAACGCAACGGCACGTTCGCGGAGATCGGCGCGCGGTCCGGTATCGCATTCGATGCATCGGGCGCGACGCGTGGAGCCATGGGAATTGATGCTGCGCATGCCGGCGCTCCCGATCAACTCGCCATCGCGATCGGTAATTTTGCGAACGAGAATACTGCGCTCTACCTGGCTCAAACCGATCCACTTCTCTTCTCGGACGAAGCCATCGCCAAGGGCATTGGCGACGCGACCCGCATGGCACTGACATTCGGTGTGTTCTTTTTCGACTTCGATCTCGACGGGTATCAGGATTTGCTGACCATCAACGGTCACATTGAGAACCGGATCGAAGCCAAGGTGAAAGGCCAGAGCTACCTGCAATCGCCGCAGCTGTTTTGGAATGCTGAGAAGCTGGGGGCCGGACGCGGGTTTGTATTGGTTTCGAGCAACAGCGTCGGGGGAGATCTATATCAACCCATTGTCGGTCGCGGTTCCGCATTCGCTGATGTGGACATGGATGGTGATCTGGACGTGGTTGTCACGCAGGTCGGAGGCTCCGCCAAGCTGTTCCGAAACAACGCGGATCCGAAGAGTTGGTGTCGCGTTGAACTGATCGGATCGCCGGGAAACAAACTGGCTCTTGGTGCGACCCTGCGTTATCAAAATTCGCTTGAACGAAGCGTGATCGGCACGCGGGGATATCTTTCGTATTCGGACCCGGCCGTGATGCTCCCTCTCGAAAAATCGTCGGCAACGCTGTCTGTGAAGTGGCCGCAAAAAACCGTTGGCATCCAGCAAACTGTGAAGCAGGGGCGCAATGTCATTCGAATCGACAAATAACCCGGAGGGTCTCAAAAAAATTATATCCGCTACCAAAGCCGCCAAGCGCAGGCCGGATCGGCCGAACTCCCATGCCACACATTGTTGAAATTCTAATCTCCGATTCACCCTCCGCGCCGATGGTTTCACGGGAGAGCGTAATGGCGGTGTCAGGACGTGGGCTGGAAGGTGACCGCTACTTTTGTGGGACTGGCACTTTCTCGCCAGCGCCTCACAAGCCCGACTTCGAAGTGACCCTCATCGAAAAGGAGCAGATTGATTCGTTCGCACAGAATTGTGGGCGCACCTTCACGGCCAAGGACGCGCGCCGAAACATCGTGACCGAGGGTGTTGATTTGAACGCGTTGGTAGGATGCGAGTTTTCGATTGGCGAAGTCGTGCTCCGTGGAATTCGGTTGTGCGAACCTTGCAACCATCTCGCCAAGATCACATTCCCGGAGGTCCTGGATGGGCTGGCCCACAAAGGCGGGCTGCGCGCTCAGATCGTCACCGGAGAGCTGATCCGTGTCGGTGATCCGATTGTTCGCGATGATGCCGGACGAGACGCTCGCGGACGAATCGCGACGGGATTCCGCCTCGGAGCTCGGCGGCCGGAAGAAGGCGCGTTTTATCGGGGCCCAGGCAAATTGATCTTGTCGGCATCGTGGTCCGCGCCGGGGACGTCGCGGTACTGACGCTGGCGAACCTGCGAAACGGGTTTGCCGGTCGCGCTGTCGGTGTAGCCCGTCACGCGATCGTAGAAGTCCGGCGTGTATTTCTCCGGCGAACTGTCGCCAGTTTCCGTCTGCCAGCGATCCATCACGTGGCGAAGCTCCGACAGCACATCAGCGTTCGATGAATCGTCAACGCGGTTGTCGAGCTGGTTCGGATCGTCGGGGGTGAAGTAGAGCTCCTCGGCGGGTCGCGGTTCAAGCAGCACATCGGCCTGGGCCGGGCTGAGCGTGCCGTCCGCCGGCAGTTTCTGAAGCGCTTGATGCGAGGGCGAGCTCACGGAATCCGCCGGCCCGAGCCACGCTTTTTCCGGACGTGCGTTGCGGATGTAGATCCATCCGCTGGCATTCCGGACTGAGCGGCCGAGCGCCTCGTAGTCGTGCCAGTTGTGTTCACTGAACGCATATTTTCGGACGGGTGAATCGGAGGTGATCACCGGCAGCATGTCGACTCCCTGCATCGTCTCGGCGACGGCGACCCCGGCCAGTTCCAGAATGGTCGGCGCGATATCGATGACCGAAACCAGCGCGTCGCGGACGGCTCCCGCGGTCGTGATCCGCGCCGGCCAGTGAACGATGAACGGGGTCTTCATCCCGGAATCGTGCAGTCGGGTTTTAGCGCGCGGAAACGGACGCCCATTGTCGGCCATGACGATCACCACCGTGTTCTCCAACGCGTCCTGCTGCCTGAGTTCGGCGATCACGCGGCCGACGAAATGATCAAAGCGTGTCACTTCGTTATAGTAGGAGGCGAGGTCCGCGCGCGTCTCCGGAGTGTCCGCCATGAACGGCGGAACGATCACGTTCTCCGGCCGGTGCTTCGGGCCGTACGCCGGCGCGTCCCATTCGTCGTCCGCGTCCCAGCCGCGATGGGCGTCGATGGCAGCGAACCAGAAGAAGAACGGTTTGTCCCGCGGGCGTTCCTTCGTGACCGTGACCCAGTTGCCATGACCACCGGAGTTGCCGGGAACCTTCGTCTGTTTCTCGGCGCGATCGAAAGCGGCATCCAGTTTTCTGGTGCCGTCGTCCTGCCGGATCTGGTCCATGTGAAACTTGCCGGCCTGGGCGGTGTGGTAGCCATTCGCGCGGAGCAGTTCGGGAAACGTCGGCAGATGCGCGGCCCACGGACGATGCAGTTCGCTTGCCTCGCCGTTGTTGTGGGGATAACGCCCGGTCATGATGCTGGCGCGGCTGGGACTGCAGCTGCTCGCCGTCAGATACGCGTTATTGGAAATCAATCCGTCGCCCGCGAGCCGGTCGATGTTTGGGGTTCTCGCCGCCGGATTCCCGTAACAACCGAGGTCGTTCCAGCTGACGTCGTCCGCGATGAAGATGACGAAGTTCGGCCGGTCCTCAGCATGAACACGGACAATCACCGACAGAAGAATCAGAAGCAGGAGGTGGATGTTATTGCGCATGGCGGATGTCAGGAATGTTCGGTGAATTTGACGTTCAGGAATTCGTAGCCGTTGGCGCGCCGGTACCTCACCTCTTTTTCCACGTGCTCGCGCGCCTCGAGCACCGTGATTTTTGCGACGCGGGCAATCAACGCCTGCAGCAGACTGCGCACGATCAGGCGAGCGTGGGGCGCGCCGAGACAGAGGTGGGCGCCGAAGCCGAAGGAGATGTGAGGATTGGGCTTGCGGTCGAGCCGGATCTCCTCCGGTTGATCGAACACCGTTTCGTCGAAGTTCGCCGACGCCCAACCGAGCGACACGCGACCGTCCGCCTTCACGGGCACGCCGAGGACGTCCGTCTCCACCGGGCACACGCGGCCGATATGGGTCAACGGCATGAACACGCGAAAGAATTCCTCGCCCGCGTGTACGATGCGTTTCGGGTCTTCGCGCAGGTATTCGAGTGCGTCGGGATTCCGTCCGAAATACGCGATGATCGAGGAGATGCTGTGGATGATCGTGTCACGACCGCCGGCGAAGACGAGATTCGCAAAGCCCATCATTTCGTCGCGAGTCAGATTGCGGCCGCGAAACTCTGCCTTGTTCAGCGCGCTGAACAGGTCGTCACCGGGATCCGCTTCCGCCCGGTCGAACTGTGCGTGGAGATAATCTTCCAGCACATTTCCCTTCTTAAACGTGCCCCCGTCGACCTTGAAGACGTGGATTCCCCAGCTGATGTAGGTGACCGCCTCCGACTCCGGGACATCGAGCAGATAGGTGAGCGCGTGCGATTGAACGGGCAGCGCAAAGTCATTCACGACTTCGACGGAATCGCGGGCCAGCGCGGCGGAAAGTTTTCCCGCGATCAACCCCTCCACCTTCGCGATCACGTCCGCCTGTTTCGCACGTTGGAAGAAGGGGTCGACAATCGCGCGATACTCGGTGTGCTCCGGCGGGTTCGTCTCGATGGGCAGCTGACGCATCGAGCGGACCTCCTCCTCGGACGGGATCGGCACGCGAAACGGCGCGTCCGAGCTGTAGGTCCGCCAGTCCTTCGCAGCCTGACGGACGGCCGCGTGGCGCAGGATCATCGGCACCTCCTCACCCTGAAACGGGCACTTGAGAACGCCGTCGTTCCGGCGTGCGTCACGGAAGGGATCGCTGAGGTTCGGTGAGTCGGACATGCTGGAAAGAATCGTTGATCCGTCGGCGATCTTCAAGGAAACAGAAACGCATGGGCGAACTGAAACCGAAGCGCGCGTTGGAGGCCGAGGTCCGGCACCTCACAGTTGCTACCAGACGGGGTGGTTCCCGCCGTTACGGTTTCGCTGCATAATCGCGGTCGCCGAACAGCGAGGTCCCGACGCGCACGATCGTCGAGCCCTCTTCAATCGCGATCTCATAGTCCCCACTCATTCCCATGCTCAAGTGCGGCAGCGGCGCGCCAAGCCGGTCCTCGCATGTCTCCTTCAGTTCGCGGAGCTGCTTGAAAAACGGACGCACTTTCTCCGCCTCGGCGACGTACGGAGCGATGGTCATCAGGCCGTGAATCTCAATGCGCGGCAGGGCGTTCAGCTCCGCGAGGTCCGCCAACAGTTTTTCCGGCGAATAACCGAACTTGCTGGATTCCCCGGCGACATTCACTTCCAGAAAAATCGGCATCGTCTTCGCCGCCTGTTCGCAGCGTTTGCTGATCTCGGCCGCGAGGTGAAGCGAGTCGACGCTCTGAATCATGTCGAACAGCTGGACGGCGTCGCGGCATTTGTTGGTCTGCAAATGACCGATCAAATGGTAGCGCAAGGACCCAGGGCACCGGGGAATCTTCGCCTTTGCCTCCTGGATCTTGCTCTCGCCGAACACGGTCAGACCGGCGGCGGCAGCCTCCTCGATGGCTTCGACCGGATGCCCCTTACTCACAGCGAGCAGCATTACGTCCTGCGGATCCCGGACTGCGCGAGCGCAGGCGTCAGAAATACGCGATGTGATCTCGGTTAGATTTGCGGCGATGGACATTCGCCGATCATGAAACGGACACCGATTGAAGACAAGTGTGGTTGAATCTTTTCAAAATCGATCCGGCGAATCATTCTGCCGCTGCATGGCCGAAGAAATTTTTGATGTCGTCAACGATCAGGACGAAGTGATTGACCACTTGCCACGAAGCGAAGTGCATCGACGCGGATTGAAACATCGGGCGATTCATTTGCTGGTGTTCAACGCGGCGGGCGAACTGTTTTTGCAGAAGCGTTCGATGATCAAGGACAACCACCCCGGCGTTTGGGATTCCTCCGTCTCGGGGCATCTCGACACCGGTGAAACTTACGATGACTGTTCCATTCGTGAAGCGGGCGAGGAGATCGGTCTGAAGCTGGTGAGCGTTCCCGAGAAACTGTTCAAGATCGACGCGTGCGAGGAGACCGGCCAGGAATTCGTCTGGGGGTACCGCTGCAACGCCGAGGGGCCGTTTGTGCTGCATCCTGAAGAAATCGATGGCGGGGGCTGGTTTACTCCGGAAAAAGTGACGGCCTGGGTCGAAGAAAAACCGGAGGAGTTCGCCCCGGCGTTCGTTTATATCTGGAACCTTTGCGCGAAGAAGGCGGGATAATTTTCTGCCGCGCGTTCAGCGCAGATTTTACGCGAATTTCGCGAATGAGCGCGAATTGAGAGACCAAAGGAGGAGGCCGGTAATCCGGTAATCTCGGAAGCACTTTAACTGCTTCGGATCACAGTATTCAATTCGTGAGAATTAGCGTAATTCGTGTAAAAAGTTTTCTGCCTGCGCTTGATCACCCCGTCAGCTGACACTCATCGCATGTGCGATTTGTCCTCAACGTAAATCTCCTCTTCCTGCCGCATTCGTTCCGCAATGACATCGACCGTCCGCTTGATGGCCCCGTAGTTTTTCTCCACGACGGATTGGGCACGTCGGCCCATTTCGGCCCGTTGCCTGGGATCGGCCAGAAGTTCGGCGATGGCGGGTTCAAGTTCAGCCGCAGAAGCCACCTGACGAACCGCTTTTGCCTCGAGAAACTCTGGAACGATCGCGCGAAAGTTCTGCATGTTCGGCCCGAACACGATGGCCTTGCCAAGCGCGGCGGGTTCGATGGGATTCTGGCCGCCTTTTGACGTGATGCTTTTTCCGACAAACACGACGTCTGCGATCTCATAGAAAAAACGCAGTTCACCGGTGGTGTTCACGAGGAGACAGTCCACTCCGTCGACCGCATGCTGCTCGCGACTGCGCAGATCCCGGCGATAGATGAGACTCACCCCCCTGCTTTTCACGGCGCGGCCCGCTTCGCGCCCCCGTTCGTGATGGCGCGGCACGATGATCAGAAACAGTTTCGGGAACCGTTGTTTCAGCTTGAGAAACGCCTCGGCCAGCAGCGCCTCCTCGCCGTCGTGCGTGCTGCCCGCCACCAGAATGAGCGCGTCGCGCGCGACGCCGATCCGATCGAGCATTTCGCGGACGTTGAGTTTCTTCCCGTGAGCGGGAGCGGCGGTGTCGAACTTCATGTTGCCGACCACGTGGACGGCGTCCTTGCGACAACCCAGTTTGTAAAGTCGCTCGGCATCGGTCTGGGAGGGGCAGCAGACACGGCTGACACCCTTGAACAGCCCCCGAAAAATGCCGCTGAACCGTCGGTAACCGCGATACGAACTCTCGGAGATGCGGGCGTTCACGAGAAACGTTGGAACTTTCATCTCTTGTGCACGCCATAGAAAATTGGGCCAGATCTCGGCTTCCACCAGGATCAGCACCTCCGGGTGCATCGTTCGCAGCGAACGTTGCACCCACTTCCGGCGGTCGATCGGGTAGTAAATCTTCTGAATGTGGCCGGGCAAACGCCTCCGGATCTCGGCCATTCCGGTGGTGGTGGTGGTTGAAACGACGATCTTCAGGTTGGGCAGGCGCTTTTCAATCTCGTCGATCAGCCGGATCACGATATTGACCTCGCCCACACTGACGGCATGGATCCACATGACGTGGCTGTTGGTGATCGACTGTTTGACCTTGGCGTTGTAACGCCCGAAGCGCTGGCGGAAGCCCTGCACCCAGTTGCCACGCCGCCACAACTTGATCATATAGAACGGTGCGAACAGGAGCACCGCCAGATTGACCAGAATATTGTAGAGTAACCTCATACGAATAGTGAAAATCCCGCAGCCGCACACGGACCGGTCCGACCTCGGGAAAATGGAAGCTGGCAGGCTCCCTCACGTGCGCAACAGAAAAGCGGGTGTCCCGAAAAAGCGCAAGGCGTTTTGATGAAGCACGGTCGAATTTGCATTTTTTTGCGGATAAAGCATTTCCGAACATTTCAAAACTTGTCGACGGAACGCCGGGTGCTAAATTGCCAGCGTGACAGTCGCAGCAAACGAATCAACCAGCCGCCTGAAAATGGTCCCCTGTGAGGGGTGCGGAGCCAAGAGCTTCATCGCCAACGATCTCAAGCCGTTTGAAACGGTCGAGTGTTCCAAGTGCGGGCATCCGATGATGCTGCCCGTGCGGATGCAGCATTTCGAGCTGCGCGGCGTCGTGGCTTCCGGCGGGATGGGCACAGTCTATCATTCCTACGATCTAGCGCTCGAACGGATCGTGGCCATCAAGCTGATGAAACCCGAGCTGTCAGAATCACCGAAGGAGCTCGAAGGATTCTACCGCGAAGCCCGGGCGTGCGCCTCGTTGAACCACACAAACATTATTCACGTGTACCATTTCGGGGAGTACGAAGGACGGATGTTTCTGGTGATGGAGCTTGCCGACAACGGCAGCATGGACAGCCGGATCGAGGCGAACGGACGGATGGAGGAATTGAGGGTTCTCGATGCGGGCATCGCCATGGCCGGCGCGCTCGACACCGCCTTGAAACACAACCTGACACATCAGGACATCAAGCCCGGCAACATCCTCTACAACCGCGAGAATGAACCCAAGCTGATCGACTTTGGTCTTGCCCGCAGTGCGGAGGCTGCGGCGGAAGAAGAGGACGAACTCATGGGGACTCCCTATTATGTCGCGCCGGAACGAATTCGCCGCGAACCGGTCACCTGGTCCTCAGATCTCTACAGTCTGGGGGCCACGCTTTATCATGCGTTGACCGGACATGTTCCCTTCGAGGCACCGACGGCAAACGATGTGGTGGCCGCGCATGTCCACACTGAACCCACGGCTCCGAACCAAGTGTTGCCCGAGGTGACGGAGGCCACGAGTGACGCGATTCTGACGACTCTGGCGAAGAATCCCGCAGACCGGTTTCTGAGCTACGACGAATTCCGAATGGCTTTGGAGGCCGCCCGAAGCCAGCTTTTCGTTGCGCGTTACATGTCATCAACCGAGGAACGTGAAGATGTCACCGACCCGGACGGTAAAGGAAAAAGCTGGTGGCGCCGTTAGCCGCGCACCAGCTCTATTCGAACGGAGGAGGAATTATTGGATTTCGGCGCTCAGGATTCCTTATCCTTATCCTTTTCCTTTTTTGGTTTGGCCGGTTTCTTGTCGGACTCGGGTTTGGGCCCAAGACGAAGGCTGCTCAGCATCAGTTTTCCATTTTCATCGGGCAGCACGCTCCCGGCGACCGGCTCGCCGACGACCGCATCTTCGAGCGTTGCCGGTTTGCCATTCTTCTCAATCTTGGTTTTCGCTGTGATGTAAAAGGTGCGGGATTTTTCCTTCCCGTGAAGCGTGATTGAGCTGGCCTTTTTATCGACCGCGCCAAGCTTTCCGTGGAACGGATAGGCGCGCGGCTTTTTCGTTTCCTCGGTCTTGGCCGGTTTTTCCTTTTCCTGTGGATCGGCCATTGCGCTGGGCGCAAACCCGGAGCTGGTGATGGCGGTGGCGATGAACAGGGCGGTGAATAGTTTGAATACTTTCTTCATTATTGTTTCCTTCTGTTGTTAACTTAACTTCTCCACGGGTGACGGGGAAGATAATGGCAGACCTCCGGACAAATCGACAAGGTTATTGCCCAAACCCCCTGAACTTCAACGGATGGTAAGCCGGTCCTCACCGTGTGAATCCGCCCAATCCGGGGTGATGAAACGGGACAACGACGCGTCACGATCAACGAACCCGTGCACTGACGAGCAGATCAATCGCCGGACCGGGCCATCAATCTTTCTCGTGCGTCTCGATGTCGAGTTCGCCGTGCAGGTGTTCCACCTCGTCCGCCGGCTCCAGTGTCATCACGCGATAAAGGCACCACCCGAACAGGCTTACCACGGTGCCAACCGATAAAATCATCATGAACCAACCGCCAGTTTCCATAGTTGTGCTTTCTCTCAGTGAATTTTTACTTTTGTGAGCTTCTTTTTCCAACGGGATGAGGCCGCGCTGATCAGCAGCATCGTGAACACCACCACGATGCCGATCAGGATGAAGCACAGCCTCGCGACGTGGGTGGACTCCGGGTCACTGGTGCCGATCAGATCCGCGACATACCCGGTGGGCTTGAATCCGCCGGCCTCTGGGTTCCAGCCAAACACGTTGAACAACACCCACAATCCGAAAATGATCAGCAGATACGCCGGCGACACGTACTTGATCAGGAATTTGAAAAACCTCGGGATGCGAATGTGCGCGCCTTTGTGTGCTTCTTCAAACCCCTTGTCGATGCCGACCACCCAGCCAAACGTGATGATGAGAATCGTCGCCAGCACAAAGATTAGGAAGGTGCCCACCCAGAAGTCGATCGTGTCCAGCGCCTTCAACCCTTTGCTAAAATTGACCACAAAAAGGCAGCCGCCCGCCGTGAGCATTCCCAACAAGGTGACGGATACTTTGCGACCGACGCCGAGCGCCTCCTCCAGAAACGCGATTCCCGGCTGCAGCATCGACAGCGAACTCGTTATCGCCGCAAGGAAGAGCAGCGTGAAAAAGATCGTTCCGAAGAACGCCGGGAAAGGCATGTGCGAAAACACGATCGGCAGGACGTTGAAACCCAGCGCAAAAGTGCCCTGACCGGCCACCCCGGCGGTGCCCAGAAACATGAAGGCGGCCGGCACGGTGATCATTCCGCCCAAAGCCACTTCGCAGAACTCGTTCGCACTGGACGCCGTGAGTCCGCTGAGGACAACGTCGTCCTTCTTCGACAGGTAACTTGCGTAAGTGATGATCACGCCAAATCCGACCGACAGCGAAAAGAAGATCTGTCCCGCCGCCGCCATCCACAGTTGCGGGTTTCTCAGTTGCTCGAGCACGGCCTTGTTGTGAATTCGGAGCGAAGGGTTGCCTTCGATCACGGACCTCTGTGCCGCGATCTCGGCCGCCCCGAACACCTCCTGCTTGTCCACCCACACAAACTTGCCGGGCCGGCCGTCGACCGCCACCCGTTCCTGGACGAACACTTTTTCCGGATTCCACATGTAGCCCAGCCCCGAGACCGTGTTCTGGTCCGGTTTTGCCAGGTCTGGAGTTCCCAGAGTCAGCACGCGGAACAGGATGATGATCGCCATGAAAATCAGTGCGGGCATCGCCCATTTGCAGAAGAACTCGATTCCTTTCGAGAGCCCGCGATAGATGATGACGAAGTTGAGCGCGAAGACCAGCACCAGGAAAATGACCACCTCGTTGGTGCCATTTTGAACCACCATTCCATTCTGGTTCATTCCGACAAAGTCGCTGAAAAACTTTGCGTACTGGGCCGGTTCATCAAACGACAACTGGCCGGTTAAAAAATACCAGGCGTACCCCGCGCACCACGCCTCGATGTAAACGTAGTACATGTAGATGCACACCGGAATGATCACCCCGAGTGCACCCAGGTACTTCCCGCCCGGATGTTTGTACAAGACCGAGAAAATTCCAGGACTGGACCGAAACCCGGACTGGCCGGCGTAACGGCCCATCGTCCATTCCGCCCAGCAGATCGGAATTCCGATCAACAGCAGCGATATGAAATAGGCGATCATGAAGGAGCCGCTGCCGTATTGCGCGGCCAGCCCCGGGAAACGGAGGAAGTTGCCCAACCCCACCGCGCTGCCGGCGACGGCGAGGATCACACCAAGCCGGGAACTCCAGGCTTCTTGTTTGGGGGAGGATTGCATGGGCCAGTTCCATAGCGGTTTCATTTCGCCGGGACCAGCCATTTTATCCTGCGGAAACGTCGGGGTCCCCTCGCCGTCCTCGATCTTTCAAAGCACGCGGCCGGGCGCGACACCGGAAACGTCCAGCGGCGATTGACAAAAAAAACCAGATGCGCAAACGAATCCCTTGACCAAACGACCGGCACCGACAAAGTTAGCGCCGTAATTGATGGGGGCGTACTGGTTTCGACTGAATGGATACGCCTTTGATTGCATGCCGAGGATGGCCCGTTGGCCTCGTAAAACATCGGACCAAAAATAACTGCTAACACTGAATTAGCTCTCGCGGCCTAATATGGCCGTGACGTTCACCGCCCGACACCGGCTGAGGTGGATGAACGCTACAGTCGGTTAGGTCGAAAGCGGAGACAGCGCGTGATTGACCGAAACTTTTCCATGCTGACTATGCAGAATGACTCGCGTCGGGGCGTTATCATTCAGCAGACAAATCTTCTCCGACTAAGCATGTAGAGGTCTTTGGTTGGTTTGTTCAGGACGGGGGTTCAACTCCCCCCGCCTCCATTTTTTGCTCAGTAGCGACAGATTACGCACGGCTGGTGGTTCCGGTTCAATGAACTGGTTCCGGCATGGAATCAAGACATGGCAACGAGTGTATCATTTTCCTTCGGCCGACGGCGCACCATCGCTCCAATGGCGGTTCTGGAACCTTGAGCAGATTGATCACCGCGTTCGAGACGGAGTGATGCGCGGCATCGCGGAGCCCCCCAAGGCTTTTTGTTTTGAGGGATCATTTGGAGCGGACAAGGTTGAAGGCCTGGTCTGGATGAGCGGCGAGTCGCTCGTTTTTGGCGGGCGTCCACTCATCCGTGGCCAGCTCGGTGAGCAGGCGCAGGTTGACGCTGCGG
>JBDNGP010000129.1:0-18911 GCA_041689265.1 Verrucomicrobiota bacterium | reverse complement strand
CAGCGCCGCCAACATCACTTTCGCCGACGGCCACGTCGAATCGAAGAAATGGAAGGACAAGCGCACGCTCATCCCGGTCCGGCATATTTCGACCAATGTTATTTTGACACCGAACAATCCGGACTACGACTGGTTGCGCGAGAGGGCCAGTCACGTGAAGAACCCAGACAATGGTTGATCCGGCGATTCACCCATGTGCGGCCAACGATGCGGACTGGATCGTCGGCTACGGCCTGGACAGCGCCCAGAATTACCGGGCTTTCGTTCTCCGTCCGAACGAGTAAGTCGACACCATCACATCCGGGGCCGCCCGTTCGCGGGCGGCCCCGGAACCTTGTCGTGCCATGAAAGCCAAACATCCAAGTGTTTCATCAGGTACCGGAAAACCGAGTGCCACTGCGTTTCTGAAAAAGCGGCAGTGAACACACCGCTTTCCTCCGCAACCGTTTTCAGATGCACGCACGTCGCGTCAAAACAGCTCCTTCTGGACCAGCTTCAGCGGTGCGAAACTCAGACGGTGAATCGAGCAGGGTCCGTGTTCTGCAATCGCCGCAAGATGTTTCGGCGTGCCGTAGCCTTTGTGTTCCGCAAAGCCGTATTCCGGGTGGCGCTCGTGCCATTCGAGCATCTGCCGATCACGAGAAACTTTTGCCAGCACGCTCCCCGCCGCGATCGAGTAGCTCAATGAATCCCCCTTCACCAACGCCGTCTGCGTGACCGACAAGGTCTTCACCGGTCGGCCGTCGACCAGCGCGTGTTCGACGGCGCACTTCATTCCTGCCAACGCCAGATTCATCGCGCGATGGGTCGCCTGAAGAATATTGATCGAATCGATCACTTGCGCGTCGCATTCAGCAATCGAATGGTGAATGTCAGGATTTGACACGATGAGTTCGAAGAATTCCTCCCGCTGCAATTCGCTCAGTTGTTTGGAATCGTTGAGCAACTTCAGGCTCTCGGGAATGCCCTCTTCAATCCACGCGCCGGGCAGGATGACGCACGCGGCCACCACCGGCCCGGCCAGCGGTCCCCTGCCCGCCTCGTCGATTCCCGCGATGAACCGGCGGCCACCGGCGATCAACTCGCGTTCATACCGAAAGCGATCAGGTTCAGGGCTGCGGCGTGGTCGTGGCATTAATGGAGACGGCCGGTGCGCCGTTGATCGTGGCCGTGCCTTCGATCCGCAAAACCGTCGATGGCAAATCCGGCGTGGGCGAATCGGCAACAGGCAGGGACTGGGTCAACGTGAGCATGCGACCGGTGAACTCAACCGCCTGATGGGTGGTCAGGTTGGTACCGATAACCGTAAACTGTCCGGCCGCCGGCAGCCGGGCGCCGCTTCCACCGCGCGCGGAATAGAGCCGGTAACGTTCCGGGAACTGTGGATCGTTCACGTTACCGGGATAGTTCACACCGCTGGCATTCGATCCACTCAAAATGACTGGTCGAATCGTTCCGACATAACGTGATTGATCCTGATCGATCACGGTCACTTCGTCGCCGCTTATCCGCAGCTGAAACGACGCGAGCAACGAACTCGCAGCGACCCGAACGATCGGGGTCGGCGCAGGTGCTGCCGCCGTTCTTGCCTCCGGCGTGGCCAGTCTGACAGACTTCGCGGACGGGGCGTTTGCTTCCACGGATTTCTCCGCAAGGCGAGGACTCGAAGACGGGACCGTCGGAACAGCGTCGGCCGCCTGCGCTGGCGGCGTCACCGCATAGAACTGAAACACATCCGCGTCACCCGCTCCCGGCGCGGCGGCGGACGGCGGAAGAGCATCTGTGAATCCGCCGAAGCGATCCTGTGCCGAAGACAATTCCGCCCCGGGTTCACTGCGCGGAAGCGACACACTTTCGTTCCTGGCAAAAGAGAGCGTTTCGGTTTCATCAGTCGGCCCGGACAGCAGCAGGAGCACGATCAACAACGCGAGCACAAAAATGCCGCCGCCGGACCACGCCAGTTTCGGCCAGAATGACGACCGGCCGGAGACCCTGTTTTCACCCGGCAAACGACGGCCGTAGACCTTCACCACCTCAACCTTGAGCGCGTTGCGGGTGATCGGGTGGAGCTTGAAATCATCGGGGCTCGCGGCGGTTTTTCTACCCGCTACGTAGTCCCGCATCAGCTTCTCAATGGGTCTGTCGGATTCCGACGGCATGATGATTAGACGGTATTGGCCCGGTTTGTCTCCCGTGAAAAGACGCGCCGGGCGACGTCTTCCAGTTTATCCAGGCATTTGCTCAGACGCGAGGAAACGGTTTTTGGATTCAACTTCAGAGAGGCCGCGATCTCCTCGTAGCTCAGATCCCCAAAGTAGCGCAGTTCAATGACTTCCCGACACGGATCACCGAGGTGCAGCAACGCCTCCTGAAGCAACTGGCCCTGCTCTTCCGCATCCAAAACACGGTCGGGGCCGGGCGCACGCGACGCCGGGTCCAGCCGCAAACCAGTTTCCGGATCTTCTGCATCGAGCGAGACGGGAGCCAGTCCGCCGCCCCGTTTGGCGGCGCTTCGCTTCTGCCGGTAGTCGCGGGTTTTATTCGTTGCAATCCGAAACAACCACGTACGGAACTGGCTGTTCCCGGCAAACGATTTCAAGTTGCGGATCACCGCCAGAAACACGTCCTGGCAGAGCTCATCCGCGTCATCAACGGAGATGTCCGGTGACAATTGATAGATGAACCGCGCGGTCGGAGCGTAGTGCAGGTCGAACAAATCATCCCACGCGTACGAATCGCCGCGCAGGCATCGTCGAATCAATTCAGCTTCTGAAGGCTCCGTACTCATCGAAACAGCAGTGGTTGAAGGATTGGACATCAACCAAATTAGTCGAGTTCAAACTGCCATCGATTCGGCCGGCCACGGGCCACTCTTTGAATGCTACAGCGACTGGATCAATCTCCGGATTTCCTTCAACCGCGCCGAAGGTTTCCGTTTCGTGAGACGCGGAAACTTGCCGCCGATCTGGACCAGATCACCGTTCCGCGACAACATCAGCTTGTTCTCGCGCACTTCGACCTGATTGATCTGTTTCGTCGCCGCGAGCAGTTTCAACTCGGCGATCTCGAACAGCAGGTCCACGCCGTCCTGAAACGGGCCGAAACGATCCCGCACCTCGCGTTTGAGTTTTGCCAGTTCGTCCGCGTCCATGATCGACGCCAGCTTCCGATAAACTTCCACACGTTGGCCCGATTCGGAAATGTAGGTGAGCGGCAGACACGCGCGGCCAACGTCGAAGTCCGTCACAGGAGCGTCCTCGGGAACTTCTTCAGCGGACCGGTAGCTCGCAACGTCGCGCGGGATATTGATCTGGATCGAATCGTCGATCATGGTTTCAAGCAGCGCGCCGTCGTCGTTATCTGAAACTTCAATAACCGCCGACGGATTGATGGAAATGAAATCCAACCGCACCGCGACGTCCACGCGTTGTTTGGGCTTCTCGCCCTTCAATCTGGAAACACTTTGCGAGAGCAGCTGGCAGTAAAGATCGAAGCCGACCGCCGTGATGTGCCCGCTCTGTTGCGAGCCCAGCAGATTGCCAGCACCGCGAATCTCCAGATCCCGCATCGCGATTTTGAACCCGCTGCCGAGCGACGAATATTGCTTGAGCGCGGTGATCCGCTTCCGCGCATCGGTGAGCAACCGGGCGTGCCGGGGAATCAACAGGTAGGCGAAGGCCTGATGTTTGTAGCGCCCAACGCGGCCGCGCAATTGATACAACTGCGACAGACCGAACCGGTCGGCGCGATCAATGATGATCGTGTTCGCATTCGGGATGTCTATTCCACTTTCGATGATCGTCGTGCAAAGCAGCACATCGGCCTCGCCGTCGACGAACTTGGTCATCACTTCCTCCAGATCGTCCGCGTCCATCTGGCCGTGTCCGATCAACAGCCGCGCTTCGGGCACCAGTTTCTTCAAACGCAATCCCATCGCTTCAATCGTCTCCACCCGGTTATGTAGAAAAAACACCTGGCCCTGCCGGTTCAGTTCGCGGCGAATCGCGTCGCGCACGATGCGGTCATCGAATTGCGCGACGATGGTTTCCACCGGCAACCGGTCCTGCGGCGGCGTTTCAATCGTGCTCATGTCGCGCGCGCCGGTAAGCGCGAGGTAAAGCGTCCGCGGAATCGGTGTCGCGCTGAGCGTCAGAACATCAACCATCGAACGGAACATCTTGAACGTCTCCTTGTGTTTGACGCCAAACCGCTGTTCCTCGTCGATCACCACCAGCCCGAGATCCTTGAACGCAATGTCCTTTTGCACCAGCCGGTGCGTCCCGATGACGATGTCCACCGCGCCGGTCGCAAGATCCTGAATGGTCTTCTGCTGTTGCTGGCGCGTCCTGAACCGGGAGAGAAGTTCGACGCGAACCGGGTAGTCGCCCATCCGCTCGCGAAACGTGTTGAAGTGCTGTTGCGCCAACACGGTCGTCGGCACCAGAATCGCCACCTGTTTGCCGTCCATCACGGCCTTGAACGTGGCGCGGATCGCCACCTCCGTCTTGCCGTAACCCACATCGCCACAGATCAGCCGGTCCATCGGCTTGCGCCCTTCGAGGTCAGCTTTGGCAGCGATGATCGCCTGCATTTGATCAGGCGTTTCCTCGTAGATGAACGCCGCTTCAAACTCGCGCTGCCAATGCGTGTCGGGCCCGAAGCAATGCCCGACCTGCGAATCGCGCATCGCCTGGATACGCAACATCTCGCCGGCCAGATCCTGCACCGCGTGTTCAGCCTGTTCCTTGGCCTTGTTCCAGCGTGTGCCGCCGAGCTGATGCAACGGCGGACGGATCTTCCCGGCCCCGACATATTTGCTGACCAGGTGCGATTCGCTGATCGGCACGTAGAGTTTCGGAGGTGGCTGATCGGGATCACGCGAGGCGTATTGGATGACCAGACATTCCTGCTGCGCTTCGGTCTCAGAACCGGTGTGGCCTTTTCGCCCACGACCCATCGGCATCACTTGCAAACCGGCGTACCGCCCGATGCCGTGCTGCAAATGCACCACCAGATCTCCCTCATTCAACTCGGTGAAATCAATGTCGAGCAGCGACTTCGTCCGGGCGGCCTGCGTGGTCTTGAGCCGACGCGGTCGCAGCACTTTGTAGCGTCCGAAAATTTCGGCGTCGGTGATCACCACCAACTTGCTCGGTTCAAAAATGAACCCGCGCGACAACGAACCCAACCCGATGCGAAGCACCGGTTCCTTGTCTTTTGACCCACGACTTTTCCCAGTTTCGATTTTCGGAATTCGGCTTTCGGAATTCCCGGCAATCTCCCCCCACACCTCCTCGAACCGTTGGCGTTCGCCGTCATTGTTGCAAAACACGTGCACCGCGTAACCCTGCCTCAACCAACGCTGCATCTGCTGAAAGAACTCCAGCCGCTGCGCCTCCGCCACCTGCGGATCCGGGACCCGCTCGCCCAGCGGCCGGTACAGATCAAACGAGCCGCACCGTAGGACAGGTTTGCCACCTGTTTCCGGCGAATTCAAAGACGCCGCCGACGTCCCGGAGCGCGGACGATCCGTCCGCGAGGATCTGTCTGCGGAGTCTTCGCCGCCACCCGAAGACAGGTTGGAAACCTGTCCTACATTATCGTCGAATCCGTCTTCGTCCTCGGACAAACTCACGACCGTCATCCCTCTCCCGTACATCGCTGAAATCACACGATCCCAATCAACGAACAGCGGATGCTTGTCGGGCATCGACTCCGCGTAATGCGCGGCGTGCTCGATGAGTTTCTCCGGCTCGCAGAGGAGGACGATTGTCTCGCTCGGCAGGTAATCCAGCAGCGTGGCGAATGGGGAAGTAATCAGTGAATCAGTATTCAGTTGGTCAGTGTTTCGCTTGTCGTCGTTAGCTCCAATACGACTTCCGACTGACTCACTGTTCACCGCCCGCCTCAGCAGACCGAACTCACCGGCCGGCGGAATTTCCACGAGTTCAATTTCCTCCCGCGAAATCTGGGAATGCGGATCAAAGAAACGCAACGACTCCAGCTCGTCACCAAAAAATTCCAGTCGCACCGGCCATGGACTCGACGGCGGATACAGATCGACGATCCCGCCGCGCAACGCGATCTGCCCCGGACTGTTCACCTGGACCTCGGGTTCGTAACCCTGATCTTCCAGCCACTCGACCAGATCCAGCGGATCGAGGCGACCGCCTCGCCGCAGCGATTTCATTCGCCGCCGGATCTCCTCCGGCGCGAACGTCCGTTGCGTCAGCGCGACAACATTCGTCACAATCGGAAGCGCGACAGTCCTGTCGCCCGGTTCTTTCTCCGTTCCCGCGAGAGACATCACCGTTTTCAGCCGGTCAGAAATGACATCGAGATGCGGCAACTTGTCTTCGTGTGGCAGAATTTCCCAGTCCGGAAAAAACAAAGTCTGGACAGCAATTGCGCCGGTCGTGACGCCGCCCTCCACCTTTCGGAAATCGGCATTCGGCGTTCGGCTCTCCCTCGCTCCGAGGGCGAGCCACGTCTCCAGATCCTGCTGAAACTGTTCCTGGGACTTCAGCGCTTCAGTCACCACCAGCAACGGCCGGTTGGGAAAAAGCCTCGCCAGCAATGCCGCGACAAACGGCTGCGCGGGAGCCGTGATCCCCGCGAGCGACAAAGCTCCGCCGCGCCCGACTCGCCGGTGCAGGTCCTGCACGGCGGGGGCCTTCAACACGGATTCAATGATTCCGGCATCGACCGGCGGTGATGTTGTCTTCGACAAATCGGGGGTGAAACTGCCCTGACACGAACACTTGGTCAAGGAAGCGGAACGCACCGGGTGCGATTGGAAGCGTGGGGCAACTGGGTATCCAAGACGCCGGAAGGCGAGTCTTCGAAGTCTTGTGTGATTCCTCGCACCCCGCAAATGTCACACAACGGAATGGCCGAGCCGCACAGAGCAGCCTGGATGTGAATCCAATCCGGGGCGAACCATCAACCGTCGCGTGCGCCCGCAAGTTCGCCCGGAAGTCTCACTCCACCTTGCCCCACACTTTCAATCACACCCTCCCCCACGGTCTACGTGGGTTCCTGCTGGCTGATGCAATGGAACGAACCGAGACCCCAGATCAAGTCGGTGGAATCGAGACCGATGACCCGTCGGTCCGGAAAACAAGACTGCAGAATGTCGATGGCCCGTCGGTCATTCGGGTGTCGGTAGGTTGGCACAATCACTTTTCTATTCGCGATATAGAAGTTGGCGTAGCTCGCGGGCAGTCGTTGCCCGTCGTAATCCACCCGCCCGGGCATCGGCAGTTCGACGATTCGCAACGGCTGGCCGGCCTGATCCTTCATCGTTCGCAGGAGTTTTAGATTCTCCTGCAATAGTTCAAAATTTTCGTCGGCCGGATCTTCTTCCACGGCGGTGACCACGGTATTTGCGTCCGTGAACCGCGCGATGTCATCGATGTGACCGTCCGTGTCATCCCCGACGATGCCGTCACCGAGCCAGAGGACATTCGTCACGCCGAGGAAGTCCTTGAGGAGTTGTTCGATCTGCTGCTTCGTGAAGTCCGGATTGCGATTGGGATGAAGCAGACACGACGTCGTGGTGAGCAGCGAGCCTTCGCCGTTCACGTCGAGCGAACCGCCCTCCATCACGATGCCGGGCGAGAACAACGGCAGGTTGCGCAATGCGGCGACGTGCTGCGGCACCGCGTCATCGAGATCGTACGGCGGATATTTGTCACCCCAGGCGTTGTAGCCCCAGTCGACTACCGCGCGCTCGTGGCGGCCCTCGTTTTCACGGGCGAGAAAGATCGGACCGTGATCGCGGCACCACGGTTCGTACGCCGGGAAATGGTGAAAGCGAATCCGTTCCAGCGGCGTGTGGTGTTGCGCCAATAAACCACGCACCCAGCCTTCCATTTCCGCGTGCCAGACATTGATGTTCACATCTTCGACCTCGACAAGTTCCTTGATGAACGCTGCGTAGACCGGCGGGATGACATCGTATCGATCCGGGAAACTGATGCCGTCGGGACGTGGCCAAGTCAACCAGGTGCCGGCATGCGGCGCCCATTCGGCGGGCATGCGGTAGCCCAGTCGGGCGGGTGTTTGATTGGACTCGGGGGAACTCATTTTTGCAAATCAGGGAAGGGAATTGATCCGTTCGTTTTCGCCGCGTCAGGCCAACGGCTCGACACGCGCGGCGGCCAGCAGTTGATACCACTCCTCCCGGGGGAGGTGGATCTCGGTGGATTTCGCGGCCGCACGAATCCGGGCCACCCGGGTCGAGCCGATGATGGGAACGATCTTCGCCGGGTGCCTCAGCAACCACGCGAGCGCGACGTTGCTCCGGGTCGTTTCATGACGTTCGGCAAGCTGATCCAGCAGATCGAGCAACCGTTCATTTCCGTAGCCTTCCTGGGATGGCAGCACGCGAGTTGCGCCGTCGGCCAGCTGCCCGCCGCCAAGCGGACTCCAGGCCATCGGGATGATGTTTTCCGCCAGACATTGATCCAGCGTCCCGTCGTCAAGCGAACGTTGCTGCGCCAGACTGATCTCCACTTGGTTGGCGATCAACGGAAACGGACACGCCTTCTGTAGCGCGGTGAGATACGAGGGCCGGCAGTTGCTCACGCCAAAATGCTTCACCTTGCCCGCGTCAAACAACACGACGAACGCGCCCGCCACTTCGTGCGGATCTCCGAGGTAGTCCGGCCGATGCAACTGATAGAGATCAATGCACTCGACGCCGAGACGTTTGAGGGAGCCCTCGCAGGAACGTTGAATGTGATCACCGGAAAAATCATAACGGTACGGCGCGCCCGGACTTGGATCGTCCGGAAATCGAATGCCGCACTTGGTCGCGATCACGACGTTCTCGATCATTCCGGGAACCTCTTTCAGGACTTCCCCAAAAATCTCCTCCGAGCGACCGCCGCAGTAGATATCCGCGTGATCGAACAGCGAGTAACCAGATTCGTAGGCGGCGATCACCGCCTTTTTCCCGGCCTTGATCCCTTCGGCGTTCACGTCCGCCCGATCCCAAGTTCCGGCGATCCGCCAGCAGCCGTAGGCCAGCCGCGACGATTTCAAATCTGAATTACCCAGTTGAATGGTCTGCATATCGAATGGCGAAAGCTTAGGGAGGGTTCCCCCGGGGAGCAAAAATTATCTGCAGGAAAACAGCGGAATCATCCATCCCGACACTGTGAACTGCCAACCTATACGGAACGATGCAGTAGGAATATGGGGGGACCACGCCCGCCCCGGTCGTTCCCCGCAACTACATCGTTGGCTGAGAACCGAACCGAAATGCTCCCGCGATGTATCCGGCATGGCAGCTTCCAGCGGACAGAACCGCGCCAACTTCGTTTTTCGAGTGATCTGTGAAAACAGTTTGTAAGGTTCCGGTCATTTCAAACAACTGAGGGAGTGAGTGCAACAAGTAGAATTGGGAAGAACGCAACCTCCGTCGCCGGGACGACCGGCTGGAGCGCAACGTACAATGGCCGTCCCACGGCCATCTGGCAGCCGCGAGTGCTCACCGCGAACGGCTTGTTCGGCGTGATGGAAGACGGATTCGGATTCGGATTCGGATTCTCCATCGGATGGGCCAATGATCTGGTCGTGAATGTCAAGGCCTGCACGGACTTGTCGGCACCGTCACCCTGACCGATGGAGCGGGATATTTCAGTGACCCGAACTGGGAAACCCCGCCCGACCGCTTTACCGGCTCCGAATGCCGTGACCTTCTGAAGCACGAAATTTGCTCATCCAGCAATATAACCCGCGCTCCAACCGCCGTCGGTAAGGTGTGCGGTTCCAGTGACGTAGGACGCTTCGTCGCTCGCGAGGTAGAGGGCGGCGGCGGCGATTTCCTCCGGCGTTCCCATTCGACCCTGCGCCTGCGTGCTGGCCATTTCCTTGTAGGCCTTCTCCGGATCGGGATACTCGGCGAGCCGTTCCTTTACAAACGGGGTTTCCACGCGGCCCGGACAAATGCAGTTCACCCGCACGCCTTCCTTGGCGTGATCCAGCGCCATGCACTTCGTCATCCCGACGACGGCGAACTTGGTGGTGCAATACGCCAGACGATCCCGGATTCCGACCACGCCACCGATGGACGCGAGGTTGATGATGTTCCCGATTTTGCGTTCAAGCATCGACGGCAGGAAGACTTTGCACATGTTGAAGGCTCCGCGAACGTTTACGGAATACATCCGGTCGAGATCTGTTCCTTCGGTTTGCAGGATCGTTCCCACATGCCCGATCCCCGCATTGTTGACCAGGATGTCGAGACGGCCATGGTGTTCGAGAACGTGGCCGGCAACCTCTGCGCAGTTCTGCTCGCTGGCCACGTCGAGTTCTGCAAACTCGGTCTTGCCCCCCGCCGCAATGATCCGGTCCACCGTTTCCACGCCAGCAGTCCGGTTGCGATCCGCGACGATGACCAGCGCGCCGACCGAGGCGAAAGTTTCAGCAATGGCAGCACCGATGCCCGATCCGGCACCGGTCACAAGGGCGATTTTATTATCAAGTCGAAACATAGTTAGTGGCAGGAGTCTCAAAAGTTCTGAGGGCAAAGACAATCGCGAAATGACGACAACCGCCTCATTGGCAGTGTTTTCATCCTTTTCTTGTAGAAAAGGCTGGCTTCGGCAAACCGGTTCAAGGTTATTCTCCGCCTCCCGCAACACACAAATCATGAACGCAATTGCCGTCAACCCTGGACGAAAAGAAGTCGGAGTCGTGAGTCATCCCACCCCAGAACTCACGCGCGACATTGAAGTGAAATTCCGCATGCTCGAAGTGGGCATCTGTGGAACGGACCGTGAAATCTGCCGGTTCGACTACGGCTCGCCGCCAAGCGGGTTCGAGCATCTCGTTCTCGGCCACGAAGGCTTGGGCGAAGTCACCGAAGTGGGTTCCGATGTTTCCACCTTGAAGAAAGGTGACCTGATCGTGCCGATGGTCCGCCGTCCCTGCACTTCCGAGGATTGCACGCCGTGTCGCGCCGGGCGTTCTGATTTTTGCACCACCGGAAATTTTACCGAACGCGGCATCAAGGAACAGCACGGGTTCATGACGGAAACCATCGTCGATGAAGAACCCTTCCTCTGCAAAGTTCCGGAATCGCTGCGCGATGTCGCCGTACTGATGGAACCGTTGTCCGTCGCGGAGAAAGGGCTCGAACAGATTTGGAAAGTCCAGAACCGCCTGCCCTGGGGATTGGAGTCGAACGGCGGACTGCCCTCCGGAAAAGGTAAGACCGCCGTCATTCTCGGCGCGGGTCCGATCGGCATCCTCGGCGCGATGGCCTTCAAGGTGGCAGGCTTCAAAACTTACGTTTACTCGCGCTCTCTGAAACCCAACCCGAAGGCGGAAATCGTTGAATCGTTCGGCGTGCCTTACATTTCCGCGTTGGAAACCAATCCAGAGCAACTGGCTGAACAGGTTGGCAATATCGACGTCGTTTACGAGGCGATCGGAACGGCGGTGAATTCCTTCGACGTGTTGAAAGTGATGGGACTGAACGGCGTGTGCGTCTTCACCGGAATTCCCGGTTATCCGAAACCACACCTGACCTTTGACGCCGAGCTGATCATGCGCAACATGGTGCTCAAAAACCAGGTTGCCATCGGCACGGTCAACGCCAGCCGGCAGGCTTTCGACTGGGCGATCCGCGATCTGGAGCAATTCATGAAACTCTGGCCCGACGCCGTCCGCGCGATCATCACCGACCGTCACCCGCTCAAGGACGCCCGCAACCTCCTGCTCGGAAAGGCGACCGGGATCAAGAGCGTGCTTGAGATTGGTTAAGAGCCTGCCTGAAAAATAGCGGCAGGCATCCTCCCCGCCGTAGCCGGCGCTGCCAACCCGACGGAAAGAACGCTCCGCAACGCCGGGCACGTAAGAACTTCCCCGCCCCCTCCCGCCATCCAACCCCCAGCAGGGATGCCACCCTCACCCGCAGGCACGATGCCTGCCGCTACACTCCCCGGACCGTGAGACCTCCGGGCTCGCAGAGAGCATCAAACCGCTCGCGCGTCTGCCGAAGCACAATGGATTCAATGCTTCCCTTCGGATTGTGCGAGGCCTGCTGCGAACCGGGACGTCCCGCGCTCCGGTGGAGGACAGCGCGTCCCGCCTGTCTCCTTGCGGCCACGAAAGCCGGACGCCGATTGAAGTGAGAAACCAAGCCTTGGCGTAACACCGGCTGAATCCTCGCGGCACCCGTGACAGGCAGGATGCCTGTCCTACCTTACAGGCTGAATCCAACGCCCAAAGTTCAAAGTTCTACTGCCATTTTCAGACAGACTCTCAGAATTCTCAACTGCGACGGTTCGCCTGCGCGCGTTTTACTCAAGCCGAGGTAGATACCGAATCGGTTCCGGCGATCATCACGACGAACTCGCCTTTCAGCGTCCGGTCTTTGATTTGTTCAAGCAGGTCCGCCGGTTTGCCGCGCAGGAATTCCTCAAACTTTTTGGTCAGTTCCCGCGCGAGCGCAACCTGGCGATCCGGAAAAATGTCCTGCAGCTCGTTCAGCAGTTTGTCGATCCGATACGGCGATTCGTACAGCACCAACGTGCCCGGTATTTCCTTCAATTTTTCTAGGCGGTTCCGACGCTGACCCGATTTGTGCGGGAGGAATCCCACGAAATGAAATTCATCGGCGGGCAGTCCGCTCGCCGTCAGCCCCGCGACCAACGCGCACGCACCGGGAACGGCTTCCACCCGGAACCCGGCAGCCAGCGCAGCTTTCACCACGCGTTCGCCGGGATCGCTGATTCCGGGACTGCCCGCGTCGCTGACCAGCGCAATGATTTCTCCCCTGCCCAACCGCTCAACGATCTCCTGCGTGCGGCGCGCCTCATTGTGCGCGTGGTAGCTGATCATCGGCTTCTTCACGTCCAGATGTTTGAGGAGCAGACCGGTCCGGCGCGTGTCCTCGGCACCGATGACATCGCATTCTCTGAGCACCCGGATCGCACGGAGCGTGATGTCTTCGAGATTGCCGATCGGTGTGGCGACGAGGTAAAGCGTCGAGGGCGTCAGCGGCGGAAGTGTGGATGGCGATTCGTTCACGATAAAAAATTAGTAAGCGCGATTCATGGAGGCGCTCGAAGGAGTTCTGTTTTTCAAGATTGCTGGAGTCTGCAAAAGCGGGGTCGCGGCTGCGCTTTGCCACCGCACTCCATGACGCTGACGCGAAGACTCCAGCTTCGAGCAGTGCATCGAATCACATCTCACCACGTTGACGGGCCGCCTCGTACAGAAACACCGAAACCGAGCTGCCGACGTTCAGTGAATCAACCGTCCCGGCCATCGGGATCACAACCAGATCGTCGCACACGCTCTGCACCGGTTTCGAAATTCCGTAGCCTTCGCTGCCGAACACAATGCAAACATCCTGATCCAGTTTCACGTTGGCAACGGTTTTCTGATCCGTGTGCGCGTGGGCACCAACAATTCGCACACCCTGAAATTTCAATTCTTTAAGTGTGTTCACCAGTCGATCCGAGTAAACACATGGCACGTCAAAGACAGTTCCCATGCTCGACCGGATGGTTCGCGTGAGATACGGACTGCTGGTTTCCTCGCCAACGATGACCGCGTGTCCTCCGAACGCAGCGGTGTTGCGGATGATCGCGCCCATGTTCTCGGCGTTGGTCAGACCGTCGCAGGCAACGAGCAGACGAGGCGACGCGGTCTGTTCCATGATCTCGTCCAGCACGTGGGGTTTCACAATTCGAGCGGTGACCTTGATCGCCTGATAAACAGCATAACCGGAAATCTTGCCGATGGATTCCTCGTCGGTGACGTAGATCTGAATGTCCTCGGGTCGAACCTCCAGCTCGGGGCGCAGTTCCATCAGCCATTCGGAGGTGCACAGAATGGACACCAGCTCGTATTCGAACCGGCTGTCCAGCAACCTCCGCACACACTTTTCTCCCTCGGCCACGAGCAGATCCAGACGATCCATGTCCTTGCGCCGACGCAGCGTGCGATAAGGCTCCAGCTCCGGGAGAGTCAGATCTTCAAGGTAATGGACGTGCAGCACCACGGACGTTAAATCACGAACCACGGTCGCCCGGCACGCATAATCGACACGCATCTGCGCATTGTCCGGAACTGACACCTCAGAGGAAGGAGGACGCGGAGGCCAGATGCCGAGAACAATGCTGCCGTTCTCTCCGCGTCCTCCTCCCTCCGCGTTAAGATCCAACACCCGAGAAATCCCAACGCTGGACAACGCCCGGACGGATTTGCCACGCTCCGCCGGTGAAGCAGACAATTGTTACCCTCGATCTGGAAGGCGTTTTGGTCCCGGAAATCTGGATCGCATTCGCGGAGAAGACTGGCATTGAAAAACTCAAGCTGACCACCCGCGACATCCCGGACTACGACGAGTTGATGCAGGGCCGTCTCAAGATTCTCGATGAGAACAATCTGAAACTTTCCCAGATTCAGGAGGTCATCGCCACGCTCTCACCCCTGCCCGGGGCCAAAGGATTTCTCGATGAACTCCGGTCGCTTACCCAGGTCATCATCCTGTCCGACACGTTTTTGGAATTTGCCAAACCCTTGATGGAGCAACTGGCCTGGCCGACAATTTTTTGTCACAACCTCGAAATTAAAGATGATCGAGTGGCGAACTACTGCCTCCGTCAGCCCAACCAAAAACAGAAATCCGTCACGGCACTCAAAGGCCTGAACTACAAGGTCATCGCGGCGGGAGATTCGTTCAACGACACGACGATGCTGGGCGAAGCCGACACCGGATTCCTCTTCCACGCTCCGGAGAACATCAAGACGCAGTTTCCGCAGTTCAAAGCATTTGATGAATACGGAGATCTGCTGAATGCGATCAAGGGCGAGCTGGCAGGTTGAACTAAAATCAGTCCTCCGCCTTCAGTTCCCGCGTCATCAGATCGCGCACCACAAGCCGCACGTCTTTGCCCTTGTAAAGTGCCAGATGAACTTCGTCGATGATCGGGCTTTCAATGCCAGCTTCCTGGGCCAGCTTCCAAACCGAACGACTCGCCGGGTAACCTTCGACGACCGAGACCGTTGAACCGAGAACATCTTCGAGTTTCCGGCCCTTGCCCAATTGTTCGCCAAATCCACGATTGCGACTGTGCCGACTAAAACAGGTCACGGTGAGATCTCCCAGTCCGCTCAAACCAGAGAAGGTCTCGGGCTGAACGCCGAGGGCCCCACCGAGCCGTCGCATCTCGGCAATCGAGCGGGTGATCAGGGCCGCCTTCGCATTGTCGCCAAACCCAAGTCCATCCCCTGCTCCGGCGGCGATGGCAAACACGTTTTTCAACGCACCCCCCAGTTCCACGCCACGGAGGTCCGTGCTGGAATAGACCCGAAATGTCGGTGTACTGAAGAGCTTTTGCACAATACCCGCCACCTTCGCATCATAGCTCGCCGCGACGATTGCCGAGGGACTGTGTTTGGCGACTTCGATTGCGATGGTCGGACCGGAGAGCGCGGCGACTTTTGCGAAAGGGCAGTGTTTGGAAATGATGCCCGTCATAGTGAGTCCGCTTTCGAAGTCCACGCCCTTGGTTGTCGAAACCATGATGCCGCTATAATCAGGAATCTGGCCGACAACTTCGGCCAGACCCTGCGACGGAATTGAAATGATGATCACTTCCGCATCGCGCACAGCAGCGCTCAGATCAGGAGTGAAGTGAAGGGTCTCCGGCAATGTGACGCCGGGAAGAAGTCGTTCGTTCTGCCGGGCGTTTTTGATCACGTCCAGCTTGGCCTCATCGCGACCCCAGATCGTGGTTTGGTGACCCGATTCGGAAAGGATCTTGGCCAGGGCTGTTCCCCATGCTCCGGCGCCGAGTACGGTAACTTTCATTATTTAGCTCTTTTTCCGTTCAAACCGATTCTCCGTTCCGGCAAGCAATCGTTTGATGTTGGATCGGTGCTGATAAATCACGAGTGCACCAACGACACCTGAAATAATGATCATGTCCGTGCGTCCGTTCATCTGCCAGGCCGCAAACGGTAGCACGATGGCAGCGACGATTGAGCCCAGCGAAACATATCGGGTGGTAAAAACCACCACGGCCCAAACTCCGATGACCCCCAGAAACGTAACCGGCATCCACGCGATCAACACACCGCCTGTCGTCGCGACACCCTTGCCTCCTTTGAACTTCAGCCAGCAGGTAAAATTGTGTCCCAGAATTGCCGCAATACCCGCCATGATCTGCAGCGCAGCGTAGTTGGGACGAACTTCCAAATCAACGATTGGTTGCCCGAAAAAAACGTATATAGCTTCCGCAATTACGGCCACCGCCAACCATCCTTTCAGAATATCACCGAACAGCACCCCCATCCCGACGCGTTTGCCGAGCGTCCGAATGACGTTGGTGGCACCGATGTTTCCACTGCCCACTTTCCGGATATCAATGCCCTTCCCCTTCGCAACCAGAAACCCAATGGGAATCGAACCAATCAGATAGCAAAGTAGAATGCAGACAATGTAGGAGGTGACAAGCACGCGTGGAAGTTAGGCACCGGCCTCCTGAAGCATCAAGCGGATTAATTCCGCCGTCTTGAACCTATATTGGCCACCGACGTTCTGCGCCTTGACCGGTCGTAACATGACCGGCATATTATTCGCATGCTTGTGAGGAAGACTAATTGGAGTGGAGCAATCATTGGAATCTTCATCGTCGCGCTTGCACAAACATCACGATCGCAACCAAGGTTGAGACTGGATCTGCAGACCAGGGGGCATCAGTCCGAATTATCATGGCCCACCACTGTCGACGTCCCTGGCCAGGGCGACATCTTCCCGACCTACACCGTTGAACGCAGTTTGGACCTCGTCCATTGGGAACCCGTCACCGGAAAGATCAAGGGCCTGTCGGACCGGTCCGGCCCGACACTGGAAGTGCTTTCGGAACATTCCGACGGTTTGGGTTTCTTTCGACTCAAGGCGGATTTGTCCCCGCCTGACGGTCCGTTGCTGGGACGCTGCCAGCTCCCAGTCCCCGGGCTACGGCGTGAGCACAACTTTCCGGCAAGGCCGAAGTTCGGCTTCCCATCCGGAAACACCTTGTCCCCGGACCGCCAGCCGCCAACTGTTGTTTGGGGGCAGTGTCAGGATGCGCCCCCAAACCCTCTCCCTCGGGGCTGGCCATTACCCACAATTTCATTTTGCATATTAAGGGCTTGTACTTTCTTGCTCTTTGTATTCTTTGGAGGGATGTCATACGAATCCTTTGTTTCGCGGTGTCCGCAGCGCTGGGCCGAGATTGATGATTCGCGATTCGTTTGAAACTGGCTGCCATTTCACTTCCATATATTCTCCGGACCACGAGGCGGACTTTCAAGAATGCGTTCGGAACCGTGGGGCAGGAAGGCACGATCTGACGAACGGACACCCCGACACGCGACACCATCTTGGACTGCGGTGGCAGAGTGCAGCGGCGACACCGCTTTCGCCCTTACGAAGCGCACTGAACCATCCGGGGCCTGCCGCCCGCGCAAAAGTTCCGTCGCCGTTGCACTCTGCCGGAGCACTCCATAATTTCCCGTCCGGTCCATGAGGGACCGTTCAAACCATTTGCTTCCTCCCGTCTCCGTTCACCCCCTGCGGACTGAAAGGCTGCGGTCCCTCCACCCAACTTTTCAACCGCACACCACTTTGACAATCACCTTGACCAGCCCTTGCCAGCCCTCTAGGAAACTTTCATGACACCAAACCAAAACAGCGATCTGGAATTTATCCAGGTCAGGGCAGTATCAATCGCGGTGTCGGATACGGAACGGGCGAAGCGTTTTTATGGAGAGACGCTCGGCCTTCCACCCGAACGCGAACGGAAGATGGACATGGCCTATATGATTGGCGAGGTGATCCTGCTGCTGAAACCTCAGGAGGAATGGTACGGAAGGCCAACCCAGGAGTTGAACGCCCGTCTCACGTTGCGGGTGAAGGATGCCTACGCGACGGAGAAGGCAATGATCGCACGCGGGGTCACCATTTCGGATCCGGTACAAGTCTACGGTCAGAACCCGATCGGTGCGTTCCTCGACAGCGAGGGAAACAAACTTTGGTTCTGTTCTGATTCGGGAAAACCGACGGACTCCTGAATCGCATCAATCGTTTACCACCCCGCTTCCCGGCACGCGCGACGTCAGCCCAGTCGCCGCAGCACGCGAATCCGCTCCCGGCCTTCGCGCCCCGCGAAGGCCACATCGGGAACGTAATCGTCGATCACTTCATAGCCGTCCGCAAAGAACGCCGTCAGATCAGGAATACTGAATGGAAAGGGAGGCCCCTCCTCGCCCGGATCAAGGTCCGGTTCGATGAACCACACCCCGATCACCAACCCGCCCGGCCGCAGCATCAGATCCATGCCGCGACGGTAACCGGGGCGCAACGATGGATGCAGGCCGCTCATGCAGGTATGCTCCAACATCAGATCAAACTGACCGTGCAGATCTTCCGGCGGTTCGAAAAAGTCTGCCGTCACGAACCGCCCGGCCAGATGCGGATATAGCGCGCAAGCCTCCGCCACCCCCGTCGGGGCGATGTCCAGCCCGGTCGCATCCAGTCCGTGATCCACCGCCAACGCCACCTCATGTCCGTGGCCGCACCCCGGTATCAGCGCGCGCCCCCGTACCGGATGACGTTCCAGATGCCGTCGCAATGGCGGCGAAGGCCCGCCCTTGTTCCAGAACGCTTCCCCATTTTTGTAAATCGCTTCCCAGTTCATGATTTTATTTTAGTTGTTTGTCGGCAGGTTAAAACTCAGGAGTGACCGGACTTTGGTGCCCCCCCGGGCTCTTTTCTCTGAGAGGATAAAGTGATGGTGAGGAGAGGTGAAACTTTGGGCTGAACAAAAAGCGTAAAAAGGGGGGCCTTGGAATGGCATGAAAGAGTCCACTACAATGAATTAACAGGGAGAGAACCCACT
>JBDNGP010000128.1:0-41811 GCA_041689265.1 Verrucomicrobiota bacterium | reverse complement strand
GGATTCTGTTTGCCGCGCGGGATGCGACCGAAGTAATCGCGCGCCAGTTTCTCCGCGTCAGCGGAATTGAAATCGCCGACCAGGATCAACGTGATGTTCTGCGGTGAATAATAGATGCCGTAAAACTCATTGGCCTGCGCAAGGCTGATCGCGGGGATGTCCGAAGGCCAGCCGATCACCGGCCAGCTGTAGGGATGCGATTGCCAGAACAATGACAGGTGGGCTTCCGAAGCCAGGCCGGTCGGTGTGGACTCGGTTCGCATGCGACGTTCTTCAAAAACGACATCGCGCTCGGCGTAGAATTCACGGAACACCGGGTGCAGCAGGCGCCCGCTTTCCATCCACATCCACAGCTCCAGTTTGTTGGCGGGAACAGTGATGAAGTAGCCGGTGATGTCCTCGGTCGTAAAGGCGTTCATGCCCGACGCACCGGCGGTGGTGTAGATGCGGTCAAATTCGTTTTTCACCAGCAGCTCGCGTTGTGCGGCGACCAGTTTGTCGAACTCGGCCTTCAATTCCTGGTAACGCGGGGTGAACGTGTCCGGGTTCTGCAGATCCTCGATCTCTCCGCGCCGCCACATCGCGCGCATGTTCGCCTCCTCGGCCCGCATCAGGTCCCGCACGCGTTCCTGTTCGGCGATGATTTGCTGGTCCTTTTCATAATCCTTGGTGCCGATCGCGTCCGTCCCTTTGAACATCATGTGCTCGAACAGATGCGCGATGCCAGTGATGCCGGGGCGTTCGTTCGAGCTCCCGACGTGGGCGACCCAGCCCCCAGAAACTGTCGGCGTGTCGTGACGTTCAACCATGAGCAAGTGCATGCCGTTGGCGAGAGTGACTTCCTTGACTGGGACTTGTTGGGCGGACGCGGCGACGCCCGAGATCAACACAGAGACGGCAACGAGACCGCGAAGTATGGATTGTTGAAAGTGTAACATGAGGTAACGCGAACGGGATGTTCAGAGGCACTTTGCCCGATCATCGATCCACGTCAATCGACAAACCGGATTGCGATTGGGTTCAATCGCCACAGATGAAAGTTCCGAAGGCCGGGATCCGGACGGCCAGCGGACCAACGCAGTGAATTCGAGCGGCGGGCCGACCGATCACATCACACGAATCTACTCCTCCGCCGCGTCCGCGATGGCCACCTCGGCACGGAAGAGATCGTGAAGGGTGACGAGCCCGAGCACGCGCCCCCCCGGACGATCGGTCAGGACGACGATTCCGGAAGTCGATTCGATCAGCTTCATTTGAAGATCCCGGATGCTTTCGGCCGGTCGGCAGTCCACGGCTTCTTCCAGCCGGGGTTTGCGTTCTTCGTTCAGCGCCCTTTCCGCCTCGGCACGCGAGAGGACACCGGTCAGATTCTGGTCGAACATCACGGGGAAATGCAAATAGGGATGATTCTTCAGCGTCAGTTTCAACGTCTCGGGAGTGAGGTCCCGCAGGATCACCGGCTTGAACGTGGCGATGGTGGAGACGTGCAGCTGCTGCCAGCTTTGCATGTCGCGCGGCGGAATGACGTGTTCCATGTCGTGCCCGTCCTGCACCAGAAGCTCTTCGTAAAAATTCTGTTTCGCCAAACTCCGGCTCACGGCCTGGCTTACCAGCGTGCCGAGCATCAACGGCGGGACGAGCGCGAACTCGTGGGTCATTTCAAACACGATCAGAATGGACGTCACCGGCGCGCGCACAACCGCGCCCATGCAGGCGCTCATGCCGATCACGGCGAGCAGAATGTTGTCGGTCGGGTGAAGCGGCAGCACCAATCCCACCAGTCCCGACACCACGATGCCGCACATGCAGCCGAAGAACAGCGTGGGGGAAAAAATGCCTCCGCACCCGCCGAAGCCGTAACAGGCGATCGTGGCCAACAGTTTCCCGGACAACAACAGCGCCGCGAACGACCAGTCAAACTGGCCGGCCAGTGCTTCGCTGAGCGCCGTGTAGCCGAGCCCGAACACGCCCGCGCTTCCGCTGAGCAGGAAAACGGATGATCCCAAAATCCAGGTCACGCCGCCGCCCATCGCCGGGCGCAGCCAGCCGGGGATCTTCTTGAACTCCAAGCGCCGCGCGCGCAGTGCCATCGTGCTTTTCTGAAAATACATTCCGACGAGTGCGGCCAACGCCGCCACGACGGGCGTCAGCGCGTAGGCAACCAGCCCGGGTGACTCGACGTAACGGAGCAGGAATGCCGGACTCTCGCCGATCAATGCGTGGGCGACCAGCGCGCCGATGAAGGACGCGAGGAGGATGCTGCCGAGATACCGGCTGTTGAGGTCCTGAAGCATTTCCTCTAGGACAAAGGTCACGGCGGCCACCGGCGTGTTGAAGGCGGCGGCCAGACCGGCGGCCGCTCCGGAAGCGGCGGCCAACCGACGGCGCTGCTTGGCGGTCCCCAGTTTTCCGGCCACTATTGAGGCGAGACCGCCGGCCATCTGCACGCTCGGCCCTTCCCTCCCGAGGCTGCATCCGCCGCCGATGCTCAGCGCCCCGGCCACGAACTTCACCCACACCGTGCGCCAGGCGACCACGCCAAATTCCTTCCAATACGCGAGTTTGAGCTGGGGAACACCGCTGCCCGAAGCTTCCTTGCAAAAGCTGTTCAACAACCAGCCCACGACAAGCGAGGTGGACATGATGAGGAGGAACGACTTGATCAGGAACGCGGGCTTGGATTCGTGAACAAACCGCTCGTAGGTGAAGTGGTTGATGAAATGGATGGCGTAGTGAAACGCCACCGCGACGAGACCGCCGACGAGACCGAACAGGCACGTCGCCACAATAACCCGCGTCCGTTTTGGGAGACGTTGGAATTGTTGGGCAATCAACTGCGCCATTGCGTGCGGATCATTGTTGTGATTCTCCCGTCCATTGCAAGCGGTTCCTCCGATCAAATCCCCGGAGCCGAATTCGGCCTGTGCCAGGGTGCGGCCACCGTGAAAAATTTCGAACCGTTGGTTGAATTCCAAGGGAGGATTCCTATAGTGCGCAAGTTTTCGGCAACGACACATGACCAATCCCAAACCTGTCGGCGGCTGGACCGTCCAAGATTCCCGCAATCTGTACAACATCAACCGATGGGGTGCGGACTACTTCGATATCAACGAAGCCGGCAACGTGGTCGCCACGCCGCTCCGTGATTCCGGCGCATCCGTCGATCTCACCGATGTGATTGCCGAGGCGCGCACCCGGGGGCTCGAGTTCCCGGTGCTGGTGCGGTTTCAGGACATCCTGCACCACCGGGTGAAGGAGCTGAACGAATCCTTTCTGCGGGCCATCAAGGAGTTCAACTATCAGGGCAGCTACCGCGGCGTGTTCCCCATCAAGGTGAATCAACTCCGCGAAGTAGTGGAAGAGATTCTCGAAGCCGGGAAACCTTGGGGTTTCGGCCTGGAAGTGGGCAGCAAGCCGGAGCTCTACGCCGGCCTCTCCCTGCAAAGCGAACCGGGAAGCCTGATCATCTGCAACGGGTACAAGGACAAGGAGTTTGTCCGCATGGCCCTGCTCGGCATCAAGCTCGGCAAGAAGGTCATCATGGTGGTCGAGAAGCTCAGTGAGCTGAAACAGATTATTTCTGTCTCCAAAGAAATGGGCGTTGTCCCGCTCGTCGGGATCCGGGCGCGGCTCATGAGCAAGGGAGCGGGCAAGTGGGCCGAGAGCGGCGGCGAAAGCGCAAAGTTCGGCCTGAGCACCATTGAGTTGATTGCCGCCACTCAACTGCTGAAGGCCGAAGGCTTGGGGCACTGCTTCAAACTCATTCACTTCCACATCGGCTCGCAGGTGCCCGACATTCAAACCATAAAAAAAGCGGTCCAGGAAGCCGCGCGCTTTTATTCCAAGCTCCGCAAGATGGGCTTCGAACTCGAATTTTTTGATGTCGGCGGCGGACTCGGAGTCGATTACGACGGAAGCCGGACCGCGTTCGACAGTTCAACGAATTACACGTTGCAGGAATATACCAACGACGTCGTGTTTTACCTCGGCGAAGTGTGCGATGCCGAGGAAGTGCCGCACCCGACGATTGTCAGTGAAAGCGGGCGGGCGCTGGTCGCCCATCACAGTGTGCTGGTGGTCGAAGTATTTGGTTCGATCGAGAAACTTCAGGGCAGCGAACATCTGAAATACGGCGACGACGAACACCCCATGGTGAAGGATCTCCTGGAGATTCGTTCAAGGCTCGAAGGCTCATTGAAGCGGGAGGACTACCACGATGCCCGCGAGCGGAAGGACGGCGCACAAAGCCTGTTCGCGCTGGGCATGATGGAGCTGGAGGACCAGGCCAAGATCGAAAGCCTCTACTGGGAGATCAGCCGCAAGATCGTGGAAAACTATCGCGGTCAGGAATACATTCCGGAGGAAATTCGCGAACTGCAGGACAGCTTTGGCGATCAATATCTTTGCAATTTTTCCCTGTTCCAGTCGCTCATCGATCACTGGGCCCTTGGCCAGCTGTTCCCCATCATGCCCTTGATGCGCTTGGATGAAAAACCGACCCACGAAGGAACGTTGGTGGACATCACCTGCGATTCGGACGGACAGATCAAGAAGTTCGTCGATCTGAACGACGTGCGCGATACGTTGCCCCTGCACGCCTTCAAGGAAAATAGCGAGGGGCAGGAACCTTATTATCTCGGATTCTTCCTGATGGGCGCCTATCAGGACGTGATGGGGGACCTGCACAATTTGTTCGGCCGCGTGAACGAGATGCACGTGTTTCTCGATCCCGATGAACCGGCCGGCCATTACATTGAGGAAGTCATCGAGGGAACCACCATCGCCCAGGCGCTCACCTCCGTGCAGTACGACGAGAACGAACTGAAGCGGAGGATGAAGACCCAGGTCGACGCAGCCATCAAGTCCGACCGGTTGAAACCATCGGAAGGCATGCGCCTCCTGGACGACTACGAACGCGGCCTGAAGAACAACACCTACCTGACGTTTTGAGGAGCCCACTCATGTCCGACGCGACTGGCCAGGGGGATGGTGATCAGGGAAAGCCCCCTGAGCTTCGGTCGTCGTCGCCGACGAAGGGTTTCGACCGGTCGGCCGAAGATCCCGCCTGGCCCCGTGAACAACCCGGACTGATGCGCGGATTGAACAGTCTGGTGCGCGGGCTGACCGCCCTGTTCTACGCCCTGCCCATCGCCCTGCTCATCATCGTGTGGACGGCCACGCGGTCCGGTTCAAGCGTCCCCTCGCCGGTCAGCAACCTCCTGCACTCGCTCGGGATTCTCCCCGCGCTGGCGACCTCCGCTCTTCTGTTCTACGGCGTGGTCAAGCTGGGCAGATTTCAGCCGGACTTCGTCGCCTGGCAGACATCCGTCGAGCGCGCGCGATGGGGCGGCCTGTTTCTCATCGGTCTGTCACCGTTCCTCTACTGGTGGTGCCGGCTCCCGGAAATCACGTTCTTCAAAGTGTTCGCCATGGGCCTGATCGTGATCGCGATGCTGTTCCTCGCTCAGCTCAACGTCGTGCTGCGTCGGCTCACGGCGATCCTTCCCGATCAGACGCTGCGGGCCGAAACCGCGTTCATGGCGCGGTTCAACCACGTCATTCTGGCAGTCGTCGGCGCGGCCGAGGTGTTCTTCTTCTCACTGAACCGGCCGTCCATCGCCGCCGCGACCGAATGGCTGACCCAACAACATCTCTGGCTGTTGCGCCCCTTGGAAATCATCGTGCTGCTCCTGATGGTCATGCCGATCGCCATCACCATGGCCGTCATGTGGAAGATCAAGGAAGTCATCCTCGAAAGCGTTTTCCAAGGCGGAGAATGAATTCGGCGAATAGTGTTTCCGTTTAGTTTCCGGCGTAACCCAGTTTCACACGATAGAACTGTTGTTCGCCACTGACGACGGGTAGCAGGACGGTTACTTCGCGACCATTGGCTGTGCCGGTTTCGGTTACCACCAGATCTTCGCTCACCAGTTCAGACCAGGGCCCCGTCAACGACGATGCGACCTCGATGCCAAAGGCGATATCCGTGGCCGTCGGGTTCAACGTGAGTTTCAGTTCCACGCGGTTCGAGGTTCCAGCGATCACGCGACTCACGTTGGCGAACCGCGCGCGCTCGGTGTTGGTCACTGGCTGGGTGGGATCAATGCCGAGCGCGTATTTGATAATGTTCGAAATGCCGTCAGCCAAAGGCGTGGCCCCCGGGCCGATGATGTTCTGATTGCCACCCGCAGCCGGATAGTATTGCGCGATCCAGTTGGTGAAGGACTGGCCGTTGATGATTGGCACGGACACCGAGGCAGGACCATCCGGACCGGTGCCGGTCAACGTGTAGGTACCCGCATCGCCGGTTTCGTAGGGATACATGTCGAGCGAATCACCGGCAGTCCCGACCGTGCGCGGGCCATCGGTGAGATTTCCCAAGCCGTCCTTGCTCCACTGGAAGGTCGTTCCCGCAGGATCAATCGCACCAGATTGAATCAGCAACCGGTTACCCGGCCGCAAAACCTGCGACGCGGGCTGAATCAACAGCGGAACACCGGCACCTTCCATTTTCAGTGGGGCCAGCGCAAAATCGAACTCCAACCGGATCGACAGCGGCAGAGGCAGGCGTGACGAGACGGTCAATTGCCGCAGTGTCACGACCGGTTGGGACGACCCGGTCGCGGCTTCGAGATCGAAGCTCTCGCCGGGATTGATCGTGCCAACCACATCCCCTCCAACAATGACCTCGGCCGGATTGCCCAAGTGATCGGCGATGGCGCTGATTTTGCGGATATAACGGGCAATTTGGGGCGCGGTCAGGGTGACCTCGCCACGCGGCGGAAGCTCAATCCAATCCTCCCCGACAGCGGAGTAATTGTAGGTCACCAATCCGCCCGGCACGGTTTCGACCACGCTGTTCGGCGGGAGGGCGAAAACGGCCTGCCGGCCCAACGCGACGGGACGTGCGAGATAGAGCGCCTCGTGTCCATCGAGGAATTCCACGAGGAACGCGATCTCATTGCGGTTGTTGATGCCCTCAGGACCGAGCGCGATCCGCGCAACGCGGCGGCCATCCAGATAGTTGTGGGTTTGCAGAATCGGAATGCGACCGGGCGAGCGGACGAGGCGTTGCCCCCGGACCAATTCTCCGGCCTCCCAATATCTACCGGACGGATAAGTGAACGCAACGCCATCGTAATCGTTGATCGCTTGTCCACGGATGTTGACCGCCGGACTACGGGAGATTCTGGTGCCTCCGCTGAGCCAGGAAGCGAATGGATTTAAGCTGGATAGATTTCCCCAGAGGCTGATCGCGTAGCTCCCTGCGGGTTCATTATAGCGAACGGAAAAGGCCAGCTTCCCGTTACCGCTGACCGCTATTTCCTGGAAGAATAAAATCTCATCAACATCATGAACCTTGGAGCGAAGCTGTCGCGCCGACTGCTTGGTTCTGAAAAAGCCGCCCGTGGTGGTGCCGACAACCGTGAAGTTATCCGTGTTACCACCAAGCGCATCAATGTATTCGGGATAGACCCATTCAGCGGTAGCGTAGAATACAACCCGGCCGTTGTTGTCGATTCGGGGCTGATACAGTGATGTGATATACCGTTGGCCGCCGGTCGTGAAAATGGGGGCGGAATATCCATCCGCAGGGCCGGGCATCGAGAGGCCGTTTTCAAGCAGCTTCTCCCGGCTTGTTCCGTCACCGACCCATATCTGCGTGTCCAACCCGTCCGTCTTCAAATAGGCAACCGCGCCACCCTCATTAATCGAGGGATTGGAAAAATTGAACGTATCATCAATCAAGGTCGTACTGGTTCCATCCGATTTGTAGATGAAGTTTCCCGAGGGCCCGCCAATCATGTTGCCCACGAAAGCCACCCAGCCGGAATCGTTCAACGAAGCCGGAGTGCCACCGTGACCGGTCACCTGGCCATCGACCATTACTTTCAGAGCGCCGTCATCCCAAAGGTAGCTGGTGACGGTGTTGACGCCGGGACCGTCGCTGAGCACCCGCGCTTGAAACGCGATCTGTCCGTTATTGTTGATCATGGCCAGGGCAATGTGTGATCCGAGTCGTTCCAGCCCAAAATCCTTGACCCGGTAATTCTGTCCGCCAAACGAATGCGTCGGATCACCCGTCTCCAACACCTTGATCAATTCGTACACATCGGAAGGCCGCGGCAACGTATCGCCCACCGTCAACAACGCCGCCGCGTCCTGAACGGTTTCCTTGCCCCCGACACTCAAAGCCAGCACGCGCACGCCGTAACTGCCGGTTGCGGCACCCTGCGGAATGCTGATCGTGCCCTGCCAGTCGTCCTGGTAGATTGATGAGCCGAAGAGTTCCACCCGCGTGGCCGGCAATGCGTCACCCACCGGCTGTCCCGCAGGATCAAGCAGTTGAAATTTGACTGAAGCGACGCCGTTGATCAATTCGGACACCGAAGACGTGATCACCACCGGTTCAGCCGCAAGCTCGGTATAAAGGTCGTCCACGTTGTTCGCTGAAACGTTGGAAACCACCGGACCCAGCGCGGCCGCGTCCCCGTCCATGATTGCGATGGCATCAATTTCATTCCACCCACTCACGGCCGGGCTGTTCAGTTCGATGCGCACGCCGCTCACAAGGTAGGTCGTTTTGGGAATGCTCACGATGAAGGCGCGGGCGTCACTGCCGGCCGAAGCCGCCACGCCGGTCCACACTTCATTCCAGGTGCCCGTGCCGGCATCACGCAGCTCCACCCGATCCACCGCGCCCGGATTGTAGGTTTCGTAAATGATGACCGATTGAACTTGGATCGGATCATTGTAGGCCAGTGACAGAAGCTCGCGTTGACCATCCTCGGTCCGGGACGCCCACGCCCGGTCATCATCAGAGGTATCCGGAAAGACATTGGGGGCTCCCAACGCCTGAACGGCTCCATAGTCGGGACTGTCATATTGCGAACTGAAGGCGATGACCGAACTGGCAAAGCGCGTCTGCACCTCCGCCGCGAAGGCTGAAACCGAAAGTAGCGCAGTGAATAAAACGGAAAGAGCACCCGCCCTCCTGACAGAACAACTTTTTTTCATGATGGAACGAATTGTATGGGCGCGGTTGCGGAATAAGCGCGATTCTTTCCCGCTGTGTTTTGAATTGCAAGGCAACGATCTGGCGTTTTTGCGACGCGGGGGAGATCAGCAAGTGTTTACGCTCGTCAGCGACTGAAGAAGTTTTCTGCACTCTGCCGCCTGCAAGAACATTCCGCGTGTTCCGTTCTTTCCGCGGCAAAAAACCGGCGGTTCGCGTCGTCAATTCGTGAACATTCGTGCTGTTCGCATAAACTCCTCCCCTCCATTTCCACTCCGCAGCTGGATCCACATGATTCCATCAGGAAGAGCAATCACTGAAACGGGATCAGCGGCAAGGTCACCACGCATTTGCCGGAGATCGTCTCCAAAGCCCGGCAGGTCGATGACCTAGTGGCGGGCATCGCCAAGGCATCGAGGGACAGAATCAGGGGCAAAGCAAACGCCGACGACGGGGACCACGCGGGTCAACGTTCAGTTTTCTCAGCCGCAGATTTCGGGGTCCATTTCTTGAGAAACTTCAGCATGACGGCTTCGCTATAGCCCCTGCCCTCCTCCAGTTGTCCGGTGTCCTGCGCGTGGAGCAAGGTGGAGCGAGACCTCCGGGCGAGGCTTTCGGGCGTACAGGATGGTTTCCATTTCACCGCCCACTTTCGCGCGTCTCCCCGACCTTCCGACGGGTTGGCGTTTCCGGCTCTTGAGATGGGTTGAGATTCGGCTGTTGCCGCAAGACATCGAAGTCTCGCCCGGAGGGCTCAACCCACCTTGGGACTGACTGGATTCCGAGGTGCCCGCACGGCAATCGGCACGATGGCCAGCGCCTCCTCCGGCGTGAGTTTTCGTGTGCGGAACAACTGACGCAGGTTCACGCCGTCCACAAATTCCATGAGCAGGAAGTAGAATCCGCCCGCCTGCCCGAAGTCGTGGATGGTCACGATGTTGGGATGATTCAACACGGCCAACGCCTGCGCTTCCCGGGCGAATCGTTCGGCGAACTTCGCGTCGCCCACGCGTTCCGGCGCGAGAAGCTTCAGCGCCACCAACCGGTTCAACGATTTCTGTCGCGCCTTGTAAACGACGCCCATGCCACCGCGTCCGAGGCATTCGAGAATCTCCAATTGCGGAAAATGTGGGGCGAGTTCCTCCGGCGGGATCGGCGGTTGGGCGGCGGGCGTGTCGTCAGTGAAAACGGTTTCCGTCTTCAGGTTCAACGCCATGAGACAGCTTGGGCACAGACCCGCAGGCGCGCTCGGCTTGAGAGTCGCCCCACATTGCGGACAAGTTGATTCGTCGCTCATGACCGTTACTTACCGGTTGAGGAAAGATTGTTACACGGCGCGTTCATTTTGCAGCAAAAGGTAGCAACGGTCGCTCCGCGCGGTCCGTCGGCGCATCCAGATGCGCCCGGTTTCTACTGAGCGCTTTGATTCCACCAACACGCTCCACGGCGCACACGGAGTGACGCGCCCTACCTTTCCCAATCCTGCGCAGCTTTCCCATGCTTTCTTGTAGCAATCCCGTCATCCGGTTCTTGCTCATTCCCATCTGTGTTCATCTGCGTCCATCTGTGGTTGAACTCTCTCTACTTCCTTGCGAGTGCTGCGGCGAGGTGTCGCAATTCCCCGTCGAGATCCGTGCCTTCGGCCAGGGGTTGGGAGATCTCCTCGCGATAGACTTCACGAAATCGTTTACGCAACCGATGCACCGCCACCCGCGCTGCGCCTTCACTGAGGCCGAGCCGGTCTGCCATCCCGGAGTAGTCGATCGCGCCACGTTCTGCCATGAGGCAATTCTTGAGCGCCTCGAAGTCATCAGCCTTTCCCGCCACCACAAATTCTTCACGCAGACGGTTTACGGTCAGCTCGAGCAGTGTGAGCGCCCATTGTTGGTCAAAGGTTTCCTCGGCAGCGTGCGTGTTGGTGTCCACCGCGGAACGACTCTCGGCGAAGGCGGTATCAAACTGCACGTGTGATTGTCCTCCGCCGCGACGCAGCGCGGAAGCACGGCGCCATTCCTTGCTCATGAAATGTTTGAGCGCGACGATCAGAAACGTACGGAGCCTGCCCTTGTCGGGCGTCGCAGTTTCCAGCCAGAGTTTCTCCAACAGGTGACGGAAAAAGTCCTGCGTGAGATCCTGGGCATCATGGGCGGATTGACCGCTGCGCCGGACGTAGGCGTAAAGCGGATACCAGTAATCGCGACAGATGGATTCCAACGCCGCGTCAGATTCGGGGGAAAGCCGCCGAGTCGCCGCCAGCACGACAGACCAGCGAGTGTGCGGAAACACACGCGACGCGGAACTGGATGGCACACTGCTCGTCACACGGAAAACCTATCCATATCCATTACCGGAAACGAGACCGTTGTTACAGACCAACATCAACATACAAGTATCAAGATGCGCGCGATACGTTCATCCAATTCCTGGCAGATGATGTTTACCTTGCCGCCGCTGGTCATGTCAGAGTGGAGATACCGAACTTGCAGTTCCCGAACGACACGCCCGTACCGACCGAGAAACAAAAACGGAATTTTGCCATTTTCTCCGGGCTTGGAAACATTGCCGGATTCAATTCAACTCCGGGCATGTCGACCACGTCGTTTCGAATCATCGGCGCGTTGCTCCTGTCGGTGTCCGTGTTCCGGTCCGCCGCTCAGGAGCCGCAGCCGGGACTCGCCCTCACCTTCGACAACGGGACGGAATCCTCCACCGTGATCGCGCCGAACGTGTGGCTCTATGTGAAACAGGGAGACACGCCGGATCCTTTTCTCGCGCCCGGAACGTTCACGGCGACCTGGCGTGGGTTTGTGTCCGTGGAGCTTCGCAGCATCTACTCGTTTCAGGCCGAGTTGAACGGCACCTTGAAACTGGAGATCGGCGGCAAGCCGGTGCTGGATGTCACGGGCAACGGCGGATTGAGCGAGGCGAGCAAGCGCGTCCGGCTCGACAAAGGCCCCAACGAAATCGTCGCCACCTACACCCCTGCGGCGGAAGGTGACGCGATGGGGAAACTTCTCTGGGTGCCGCGAAACACCTACGCGCAGCCCATTCCGCAATCGGAGCTCACCCACCTGCCCGACGACGCCACGACCGCGTCCGGCCGGCTGCATCGCGGGCGGGAGCTGATGTTGGAATACCGGTGCCTGAACTGCCATAAGTCAGATGACGCCAAGCTGCCGGAGCTAGAAATGGATGCGCCGACCTTTGACGGGATCGGCTCCCGCCGCAACGCCGCCTGGCTGGCGGAATGGATTGCCGACCCACACGCGATCCGTGCCTCCGCACGAATGCCGTTGATGTTTCACGGCCCCAATTCGACGAAGGACGCCCGGGCCATCGCAAGTTATCTCAACGCTTTGAGGACGACGGACGAACTGTCCGCCGAACCGCGCGACGCCGGATCCATCGCGGCGGGCTCGGAATTGTTCGCCACGCTCAACTGCGCCGCGTGCCACAACCCGCCCGGCGCCGCAGAGGAGGACGAGAGCCGGCTGTCGTTCACCCGTGTGGCCGGTAAGTTCACGTCGGGCGCACTCTCGCTATTCCTCCAAGAGCCTTCCAAACATTACCGGTGGATTCGCATGCCCGACTTTCGGTTGAGCGCCGAGGAGGCCGGCCAGCTCGCCGCCTTCCTGTTGTCAGACGCTGCGCCAGCCGTCACCGGTCCACCCGATACGGACCTCGCGGATCGCGGTGGGAAACTGGTGCAGACCAGCGGCTGCCTGAACTGCCACACGGGCCCGCTCGAGAACGAGTTCAAGACGAGGACGCTCGCGAAGCTGACCAACTGGTCCGGCGGATGTCTGGCGGTTGATTCCGTCGAGGCCGCGCCGGAGTTCGCTTTTTCACCCGGGGATCGGCTGGCGATCAAAGAGTTCGCGGCTTCGGGATTCGGGACGTTGCAGCGTCATGTGGATTCCGAATTCGCCGGGCGCCAGATGAACAACTTGAACTGCATCGGCTGCCACAATCACCAGATCGACCTCGTGCCGTCGCTCGCGTTGCTCGGCGGCAAGATCAAGCCCGAGTACGGTGCCCGGATCATCACCGGACAAGTCGACGAGAAGCCGCGTCCCTGGAGTCACGCGCGGATGCCGGGATTTGCACCTACGCCCGCCCGGGGCATCGCCCGCGGACTCGCGAACAGCCATGGTTTCCCGGCGGAGACGCCCGCCGACGGACCGATCGATGAAGAGATGGCGGCGGTGGGATTGAAACTGGTTTCATCCGACGGCGGCTTCTCCTGCATTTCATGTCACGGAATCGGAAAGGCCGGGGCGACGCAGGTGTTTGAAAGCGCGGGCATCAATCTCGCGACCAGCTACGAACGACTGCAGCACGACTACTTCACGCGTTGGATGTTGAATCCGCTGCTCGTCGATCCAACGTCCAAGATGCCCGTCTTTTTCGATGAAGAAGCCGGCAGCCCGCTCTTCGAGATCCACGACGGCGACGGCGGCAAACAGGTCGAGGCGCTCTGGCAATATGTGCGCGCCGGCGACGCGATGAAGATCCCCGACGGCATGTCCATCGGCACGTCGGCCCCGGTCAGTTTTGAAGGATTGGAATAGGGCCGCTCGCGATGTCGACATCTCAACACGCGCGCACAAAGACCCTCACGCCGTTTCTCGTTTTCTTCACAACCCTTCGCGGCTAAGTTCATCGCATGACCGCCCCCACCGAATCGCTCCGAATCTCCTGTCGGCTGGAAGTGCTGCCCGGCGAAACCGTGATGAATCAGCTGAACGCCGCCCATCGGTTCGGCTTTGAGGGAGTCACCCTGCCCGGCCGGTTCACGGAGCGGTGGTTGAAGCCGTTGCGCGAATGCTTCGAGGACAGCCCGCTGCCAATGGCCGCCCTCTCACTCGGTTTCAGAAAATCGCTGCTCTGCGCCGACCCGCCGGACCGGCAGACGTGCCGCGACGACCTGTTGACGTTGTTCGACCTGTGCGCGGAGTTCGGCGTGAAGATCTTCAACCTGCCACCGTGCCTGATTCAGGACAACCCGGAACGGATTCACGATACCGGCCGGTTTGGTTCCATCCGCGAACGGCTCGACGCGTTGCTGCTGGAACAATTGCCGACGCTGGGCGACGAGGCGGGGCAACGCGGCGTGGAGCTCCTGATCGAGCCAGTCAATCAATACGAGTCCCACTATCTGAATTCCGTCGAACACGCCGCCGAACTCTGTCGGCAACTCGATCATCCGGCAGTCGGGTTCACGGCGGATTTTTTTCACATGCAGCTCGAGGAACTTCACACGGCGGACGCAATCCGCGCCGCCGGAGCGCCGACCCGCACCGGCCATTTTCCACTGCGGCACGTTCATGTTGCCGAGAACACCCGGGTCGAACCGGGGCCGGGGTCAATGGATTTTCAGCCGGGCTTCCGAGCCTTGAAAGAGATCGGCTACCACGGCTGGATCGAGGTGGAATGCCGGAAACTGTCGGGACTGGCGGCCGAAGTATTGCCAAAATCAGTCGACCGCCTGGCCAGCGCCTGGACCAACGCTTGACCCCGGGCGTCCCGCTTTCGCGGCCTGTTGCTTGACAGATAGTTTCGGGATCGAGCTTGCTGGGTGTCCCACCACCGGTAGAGTCCGCAGCGTGTCCGTAACAACGAAGAAAAAGAAAACTGCGCGCTGGGAGTGATTGCCTACACGGTGGGCGGTTTTTTTGTCGCGCCCGCCGTCATCCGTTCCCAAGCCACCAAGATTTTACTGACGGAAACGGGATTGACCGCGCAGTTCGACAAGATCCGGGTCAACCCGTACGCACTGACGCTCGACGTCGATGGCTTCCGGGCCGGTTCAGGGAACGGGACGAACTGGATCTCGCTCAAACATCTTCACGCCAATCTTCAACTGTCGTCTCTGTTCGGTCCGGCGTTCGTCATCAAGGACGTTCAACTCGAACAGCCGGAACTTTTGGTGACCTGGGAGGCGGACGGTTCGTTCAATTTCGATTCTGTTCTCGCCCGCCTGCAGTCCAAGACCAACGCCGAACCGGCGGAAATTCCGGCGGCGGTGATTGGCCACCTGAGCGTTTCCAACGCAGTTGTTCGCTGGCAGGACAATTTCTTGGAACCCGGATTTGCCTCTGAACTGAATGATATTGATCTAACTCTTACCAATTTTCACACGCTCGGAACCAACACGTTTGTTTTCAAGGCGGTGCTGGATTCGGACGCCATCCTCGGCGCCAGCGGCGAGATCGGGCTTCACCCTCTCAAAGCGAACGTGAGCGCCGGGCTCGACAATCTGTTGCTGGAAAAATACACAAGTTACATTCCCGACTGGTCGCCATTTCAACTGCGCAAAATGCGTGCGACCGGTCGACTCAACATCGCCGCGGACCTCTCAGGGGAATCGATTCAGGTGGAGATTTCGGAAGGCGCAGCCACCGTTTCGAATTTCGAACTGATGGCGGTGGGCGCAACTGATCCGGTCCTTTCGATAGGATCGGTCGCCGTGTCCAGAATGACGGCCAGTCTGGCGCACCTCAGCGCGACCATTGGCCAGATTGTGGTGGATCATCCGGCGATCGCGATCAACCAAATGACGAATGGCCTCACGGACTGGCAGACCTAGGCGGAGGCGATCATCGGAAAATTTCCGGCATCGACGTCGACCAACACGGAACCGTCAGCGCCGTTCAATTGGGTGATCAACCGGTTCATCGCGACCAACGCGGTCGTGCGCGCGGTGGATCACATGCCGGCCGCGCCCGTGAGCATCACCGTGAGCAACGCATTTGTTTCGGTTCAGAACCTGGGGCCGGACATGGGCAGGTCGTTGCCAGTTGCGCTGGGTTTTGAGCTGTTGTCCGGCGGCCGCGGGACCGTGGCCGGGAACATTACACCGGCACCGCTTGCCGCAGAATTACGGGTGGATGTGAAAGCCCTGTTTTTCCGGATCGGACAACCGTACGTGCAGGATATTCTCCGGCTGAAACTCAAGAACGGCACGGTTTCGGTGAACGGCGATGCAAAGCTTTCGTTGAATGATACCAACGCTTTCGAGGCGTCTTATCTCGGCGATATCCAAGTAAACAATGTTGAAGTGAACGAAGAAACCGATCTTCCTTTCGCCAGCGTCGGTGAAGTGAAGATCGATGATCTGGAAATCGACTGGCCGATGGACGATTTCAAGGTCAAGTCAGTGTTCGTCAACGAGCCGGCGGCCCATCTGTATCTTCGTGAAGACGGGGCGGCCAATGTCGAGGAGATGGTGCCCGCATCGATTACCGAACAGATCTAGAAGCAGTTGAACGAGGCGTGGAAGCTACTTCAATTTGAGTTGGACGATGTCACCATCACCAACGGATACGTGCGTTTGGAGGACCATTCGATTTCGCCACACTATGAGAAGCAGGTGACGAATCTTTACTTGAATCTGGTTGGACTGAAACCCAACGCCGCGGAGCCTGCAAAGGTGAACATTGCCGGAAATATCATGCCGTCTGGACCGTTCAGCGTGGTCGGGGAATTCACTACTGCGAGCACGAATATCGCCGCGAAGGTCGCGATCAACGCGCAGATGATCCAGCTCTCTCCGCAGTCGCCGTACGCCGAAAAATTTCTTGGCCACCTGATCGACAACGGCAATGTGTCCATGGATCTGAGATACGAATTGAACGGTGTGCTCGTCAAGGGGGAGAACCGCGTGATCGTCAACGCGTTCGAGTTTGGCGCAGAAACAGACAGCAAGGACGCCATCAGTCTCCCGGTCAAATTGGGCGTGTCGCTGCTGAAGGATGCGGACGGGGTCATTGATCTGGAGGTGCCGGTGGAGGGCGACATTCGCGATCCGGAGTTCAAACTCGGCAAGGTGCTCTGGGGCGCGTTTTCGAACATCTTCAAGAAAGCGATCACCGCACCCTTCAAGTTTCTCGGCAAGCTCGTGGGTGCCGGTGCCGCCGATGACCTTGGTTCTGTTCAGTTTGCCGCCGGACAGACGGAGTTGACCGCTGACGAGCAGAAGAAAGTCCGCAAGCTTTCGCAGGCGCTGAGCGTGCGACCGGCGTTGCGGCTCGAAATCGTCGGCAGGTTCGACCCGGCGACCGACGCCGAACAATTGCGGAGTTCACAATTCGAGAAAGCGCTGGCGGATCTGATCGCGCGCAAGGGGCTCGAGCAACGAACTCAAAGCAAGGTGGCGGAGGAGCCGGAGATCCTCCGCTCCTCCAGGGAGACCGGGGACAAGGATGACGAAACGTTTTGGGACAGGACAAAGAATGTTCTCACGTTGAAGCCGCTGATCAAGGCGAGCAAAACAGAGAAGCCTTCCGTCCCGGACGAAACGGACGTCACAGTCATCACCCCGGAACCAGCAAAACCGCCGAGATCATCGTCATCGACGAACCCATTCCCGTGCTGCCAGCGCTCCCCACGGCAGCCGAAATGGAGGCGAAGCTCGCCGCCGCGCAAACCGTCGATGAAACCGTTATCGCGGAACTCGCCAATGAGCGTGCGGAAGCCGTCCGAACATTTCTCGCGACCGAGGAGGGCATCGATGAAAGCCGTTTACAAATTGCCGCAGAGTTGAGTGGACCGGAGCCGGCCACTGCCGAATCGAAGGTTTTTCTCGGTATTTATTAGGATTCCCTCCCATTCGCCGGGCGACATCCCAAATCTTCACCATTCTTGTTTGATCGTTTGACCCGCCCCACCAACCCCCTTACAGTCCCCGCTCTTTTATGAAGGTCATTGTTTGCGATCCGATTTCACCCAAGGGCATTGAGCTGCTTCAGCGATGCGATCAACTGGATGTCGTCGTGCTGCCGAAGCCGCCGTCTGAAGAGGAACTGATCGAGTTGGTGAAGGACGCCGCCGCCCTCGCCGTTCGTTCGGAAACGAAGGTCACTCGCAAGGTGCTCGAATCCGCGCCGCTCCTCAAAGTCGTCGGCCGGGCCGGTGTCGGTGTGGACAACGTCGACATCGAAGCCGCGACTGAACGAGGTGTGATCGTGATGAACACACCCGGTGGCAACACGATCTCCACGGCAGAGCTCACCTTCTCCATGATGATGGCGCTGGCCCGCCGGATTCCGCAGGCCCACCTCTCGATGACCCAGGGCAAGTGGGACCGGAAGAAATTCAAGGGGACAGAACTCAACGGCAAGACGCTCGGCATTCTCGGCATGGGCCGGATCGGCGGGGAAGTCGCCAAGCGCGCCATCGCTTTCGGTATGCGTGTCGTGGCTTACGATCCTTACCTCACGCTCGCCCGCGCCAAGGAGTTGCAGGTGGAACTGGTCGAAGAACTCGACGGAATTTATTCAGTGGCGGATTTTATCACGGTTCACATGCCAATGACCGATGAAACCTGCGGTATGCTGAACAGCGCTGCTTTCGCGAAGATGAAGGACGGTGTGCGGCTGCTCAACTGCGCGCGCGGCGGGATCATCAACGAGACCGACCTGCTCGCCGCGATTGAATCTGGAAAAGTCGCAGGTGCAGCACTCGATGTTTACGAAAAAGAGCCGCTTGCCGAAGATTCGCCGATCCGCAGCAACGGCAACATCATCATGACGCCGCACCTTGGGGCGAGCACCGAGGAAGCGCAGGAAAACGTCGGCATCGAAGTGGCCGAACAGATTGTCGACCTGCTTGTTTCCGGCGAGGTTCGCAACGCGGTCAATCTGCCAAACCTCGACGCCAAGACTTACGCGAAGGTGAAACCGTTCATCACGCTCGGTGAAAAACTCGGGAAACTGGTGGCCCAGCTGGCTCCGAAGCGGAACGAAAAACTGGTCATCACCTACGGTGGTCGTGCGGCGGAATTGCGGTCCGATCCCATCACGCGCTCGATGTTGAAAGGCTTTCTCGAAGGGGCCGGCGGCAAGGATGTCAATCAGGTCAACGTCCGCGTGATGGCGAAAGCACTGGGACTGGTGGTCGAGGAAACCAAGTCGAACGAGGAGACGGATTTCAATGAGTGGATTCACGTTGCCGTGCACAGCGGCGGTGAAAAAGTGATCTCCGCTGGTGGGACAACGTTCGGTGCGCGGAATCAACCTCGCATTGTGAGATTGAACAGCCGCACGGTCGAGATCGTCCCAGAAGGCGTGCTCTTTATCATGAACAACAACGACCGGCCCGGCATGGTCGGGCATATCGGCATGCTCATGGGCAAACACAACGTCAACATCGCCAGCATGACGCTGGACCGTGACAAGGTCGGCGGGCAGGCGCTGACTATTCTGAACCTCGACAGCGAGCCGCCGAAAAGTTTGATCGAAGAAATCGAAAAAGACCCGGACATCTCCAATGTCCGGATCGTGACACTCTAAATTAGTTAAAACCCAAATACCAATGAACCGTTTGCTATCCCTTACGTTTGCCAGCGTGCTGGCGTCGACCTTCATGGCCTCTGCGGCCGACGACCTTTTCGAGGACAAGGTGCTCGTCACCGGCCCCAAATTTGAAATCACGGAGAACCAGCTCAGCCGGGCCTACCTGCAACGCAAGGCGCAGATGGCCGCCATGGGCCGCTCGATTCCCGAACAGCTTCGGAACGACGTGGAAAAGGAGACATTGGACTTGTTGATCCTGAAATACACGCTGTTGAACATGGCCACCGAGGCCGACCGGATCGCCGCCGCCGAACTAGTGAACCAGCAGATCGGCAATGCTCCTCCGGCGATGCTCGGACAGCAGGCGACCCTGCTCGGACTGACCGAGGCCGAGTTCAGGCAGGAGCTGGTCGATCAGAACACGGCGTCCCAGGTAGTGAACCGCGAGTTCAAGCCCAAGGTGGTTGTGACCGAAGAGATGAGCAAAAAGTTCTACGACGAGAACCAGGCCCAGTTCGAGGCTCCAGAACGGGTCAAGGCCACGCACATCCTGCTGGCGACCAAGCTGCCCGACGGCACCGAGCTCTCCGAGGACGACAAGAAGGCGAAACGCGCAGAAGCGGACGCGCTGCTGGTGCGCGCCAAGGCGGGGGAAGATTTCCTGGCGCTGGCCAAGGAGTATTCCGAAGACCCCGGCGTCGCGCAGAACGGCGGCGAATACACCTTCGGCAAGGGCCAGATGGTGCCCGAATTCGAAGCCGCTGCCTGGACTATGGAGGACGGACAAATCAGCGGGATCGTGGTCACCGCCTTCGGGTATCACATCATCAAGAAGAACGAAACCCTGCCCGCGCAGATCCAGGAGTTTTCCGAAGCCGACCCGAGCATTCGTGAATACCTCAACCGTCAGGAATTGCAGAAGGTGCTCCATGACTACACCGGCGAACTGAAGAAAGACCCTTCGATCGTATTTGTGGACGAGAAATACAAACCTTGATCCGCCCAGTCTCCGATTTTCACAAGAAGCCCGGCTTAGTGCCGGGCTTTTTTTGCGTCCCACCTGGCGATGAAGACCGACAGAATTCCGGGCCTTACATTGCGGTAGCAGACATCGCATTTCCAATCTGTGCTCATTCACTGAATTCGCGTCAACCTCCCGAACGAATTCACAAACCAACGCCGGGCAAAGCCGCAAAGGAACCAGTGGCTTTTCTGATTCAAATCTATCCCCCCTTCCGGTCGGCTCTAAATCTTTGCGGCTTGAGTGAAGCAAGCGTGAGGCGGGTCACCGTTTTAGAAACGGTCGCAACACCATCGCAACGACCAACGTGACAGCCGTGCCGATCAACGTGTACCACGGCCAATAAACAGTTGGCGGCGGGGTCGCTGCCGGCACAAACTTGTTCCAGAGCCCGCTCAGCCAGACCATGAAAACCAGCGATGCGAGCATCCCCACGATCACCGGCCACGGCGATCCGCGTTTCCACCAGAGCACGAGGATCAACGCACCCAACAGTCCGCCCGCCGTGAGCCCGTTCAAGCTGAATGCGAGGGACAGCGCCGAGGGTGTTTGCTGACACAGCCAGGCGACAGCAATCAGAATTATTCCCCAGACCACGGTGGATTGACGGCTGAAACGCAGGAGGCTCTCTTCGGTCCATTTTCTGCCCCCACAATTTTTGAGCAGGTCCATGGTCGATACCGAGGAAAGCGCGGACAACGCCGAGCTGACCGATGACATCGCCGCACTCAGAATGGCGACGATGAGAAACCCTTTCAGGACGGACGGAATCTCCGTCAGAATGAAGATCGGAAACACGTAGTCGTCCTTGCTGACACCGGGCCGGATTTCGGGCGGTTCAATGGCGAACCCGTGTTGTTGAAAAAATATCCACAGCATCACGCCCACGAACAGGAACATGAGCATTAACGGGAAAATGATCACAGCGCTCAGATAAAGCGCCTTGCGCCCGTCCGCCACGGACTTGCAGGTGAGCACGCGTTGCACATTCAATTGATCAACGCCGTGCGAGGACATCACCTGGAATGTCGCACCGATGACGCCCATCCAAATGTTGTAGGGCGCGCTTAATGCGAACTTGACGTTGAACCACTCAGTCTTGCCCGCTTCGACCGCGCTCTTCCAACCGACGCTGAAATCGGCACCCATTTTCATCGGGATGTAAATGAGCACGAATAATCCGCCGCCCGCGAGCAGGATAAACTGAATGACGTCGGTCCAAATCACCGCTTTCACGCCGCCGACGTAGGTGTAGATCAGCGACAGGACGACAAAGAAAATAATGACGTAGATGATCTGGTCGGTCGCAAAACCGAACATGAGCTGTAACGGAATACAGGTGACGTAGATCCGCACACCAGCCGCCAACGTGCCGGCGAGAAGGAAAAACACGCTCGCAGTTTTTCGCACTTCGGAGCCGAACGCGCCTTCGAGCAGTTGATAGGGGGAATAGATCTCACCTTTGAAATAGTGTGGCACCATCACGACAGCGAGGACGACGCGCGCAATGACGTAGCCGATGATGATCTGAATGAACATCAGGTTCCCGCCGTAGGCAATTGCGGGAACGCCGATGAACGTGAGGGCGCTGGTTTCCGTGGCGACGATGGACAGGCTCACGCCCCACCAGGAAATATTGCGACTGCCGAGGAAGTAATCGCGGGCACTCTTTTGTCCGCGCCCAAGCCACACGCCAAATGCGATCACGCCCATCAAATAGATGACGATGACAAACCAGTCAGCAGTAGATACGTGGGGCACGGGCGGAGATTACAGACTGATCGGCGGAAGGAAAGAAACCCAAAAACAACGCGACCACTTCGGAGCGCGGACGGCTCGTCCGCGCGAATCGTCAGCAGCCCTCGAAAAAAAGTAGCGGCCGATGTGAGGAGGCTCTGACCTACGCCGGGGGCCTGAAAAGAGTGAGCCTCGTCACCTCGGCTGCTACGAGGTTTGGAGTTTCTAACGGAATTGCGGACGAGCCGTCCGCGCTCCTTTAGGCCACCGCCACCTGCCCGCGTTTTTCGATCGCGTTGATCAGGCTGTCGAAGATGAGTTTGCCGTCGGCGAGACCGCCCATGAGTTTTTCGCTGGCGCGCTCGGGGTGCGGCATGAGGCCGGCCACGTTGCGGGTTTCGTTGCAAATGCCGGCGATGTTCTCGACCGAACCGTTCGGGTTCGAGTCTTCCGTGAGTTCACCGTTGGCGGTCGCGTATTGCCAGAGAACCTGGTCGTTGGCTTTCAGTTTCGCGAGCGTTTCGGAATCGGCAAAGTAGCAACCTTCGCCGTGAGCAACCGGCACGCACAACCGCTTGTCCTCGGGGATCGAGCCCGTGAACGCAGAGTTGCGGGTGGTCGTTTTCAGATAGACCGGTTCGGAACGAAATTGCAGTGACTTGTTGCGGATGAGAGCGCCCGGCAGCAGACCGGCCTCACACAAAATTTGAAATCCATTGCATATGCCCAGCACGAATCCGCCGTCGGCGGCGAACTGACTCACGGCCTGCATGATCGGGCTGAAGCGGGCGATCGCGCCGGTGCGCAGGTAATCGCCGTAACTGAATCCACCGGGAATGAGCACGGCATCGACGTCGCCGAGTTCCGTGTCCTTGTGCCAGCACAGCGTCGCTTCGTGACCGCAGACCTTCACGGTGTGAACGCAGTCCTGATCGCTGTTTGATCCGGGGAATTGGACAACGGCGAATTTCATTCGATCACGAGCTGAAAATCTTCAATGACGGGGTTGCTGAGAAATTTATGGCAGGCTTCTTCAAGCCATTTGCGGGCGGTTTCGGGATCGCCTTCGGCCAGTTCGATCTCAATGTATTTGCCCACGTGAACGGCGTCGACGCCCTGGTAGCCCATGTGTGCGAGCGCGTTGGTGACGGTGATGCCCTGCGGATCGAGAACCGCTTTCTTCGGAGTGATCGTGATCTTTGCTTTCATGCGTCGGACGGGCGTGGCCCGCTGTCAGGAGGCGGTATGTTTAGCAAAGCCGTATGAGGACGCGAGAATTTTTACATCCGGGATTTTGCCATCAATTGTTTGCCAGGGTGTCGCAATACCTGATCGCCACACGGAATTCTTCCGCAACTTGACTTGAAGCAGTCGAATCCGGAGTCTGGCCACGTCCATGATTGCCCGGGTCACCCTCGAAATTGCCCTCCGTCGCGAATTTGATTATTTCGTGCCGGACGATCTGCGGGCACTCGTTGACGTGGGTTCACGGGTGAAAATTCCGTTCGGGCACCGGCAGGTTCTCGGAGTGGTGACCGGGATGGTCGATGAATCGCCGCACACGAATCTCAAGAGCATCGTCAAGGTCATCGGAGGGAAGAGTCTGGTCACGCCCAAGGTGCTCGATCTCGCCCGCTGGATCGCGGACTACTATTGCTGCCCGCTGGAAACAGCGTTGAAAAGCGTCCTGCCCGAAACCGTGCGACGCGAAAAGGACGGTTGGAAAAAACGCCTGTTCGCCCGGGCGCTTACCCAAACCGGCGAGCTCCCCAAGCTCACTAAGAAACAGGCTTACGTCTGGAACATCATCGAGGAATGGCGTGAATTGCCGTTGCCGGAACTGGCGAAGCTTGCCGAAACGACGGCGGACACGATCCGTCGGCTGGAAGACAAGGGGCTCATCGTCATTTCGTCGGAAACCATCGATCGCGATCCTTACGCCAACGAACAGATTCTGCCGACCACGCCACTTGAACTGAACGCGGAACAGGCGGCGGCGTTGGAGAAAATTTTGGCGGTCCTTGATCCGCAAGATTGCCGGCTGGCAGCCGACAACACACTCCAAGGTGTTTCCGGCTGCCAGCCGGAAAAGAAACGCCCCGCCGAAGCCGGTCAGGTTGGTTCTGTTTCATTGCGCCCCCCAACGGTAATATCTTCCAGGACCTTCCTGCTGCACGGCGTGACGGGCAGCGGCAAAACTGAAGTCTACCTTCAGGCGATCGCCCGCTGTCTGGAGATGGGGAAGGGCGCGATTGTTTTGGTGCCGGAAATTTCGCTCACGCCGCAGACGGTGGAACGCTTCAAGGCACGTTTTGGTTCGGGTCCGCAGCAGACGTTGGTGGCCGTTCTGCACAGCCATCTTTCCGCCGGCGAGAAGCACGACGAATGGCACAAGATCCGGCAGGGCCGCGCAAAGATCGTGATCGGCGCGCGCTCGGCGATCTTTGCGCCGGTCGAACCGCTCGGGTTGATCATCGTCGACGAAGAACACGAGCATTCCTACAAGCAGGCCGAGGCGCCGCGTTATCACGCGAGGGATCTGGCGGTCGTGCGCGGTCAACGCGAGAACGCGGTCGTCGTCCTCGGTTCTGCCACGCCGTCGATGGAAAGTTTTTACAATGCGGTGAAGAAAAAGTACGAACTGCTCGAACTGCCGCACCGCGCGGACAACGCCAAAATGCCGATCGTTCGCGTGGTCGACATGCGCCACGAGATGCGACGCCAGAAGGGCTCTCCCATTTTTTCGCTTCAACTTCGGGAGGCGATCCTTCAGCGGCTCGAACGCAAGGAGCAGACCATCCTGTTTCTCAACCGGCGCGGTTATGCGACGTCGATGCAGTGCCCGGACTGCGGTTTTGTGGCGGAGTGCCCGAACTGCAGCGTCGCGCTCACGTATCACCGCCGGGAACAGAAACTCAAATGTCACATTTGCGGATACGATTCGCCGGCTCCGCGAAAGTGTCCGGAGGAAAAGTGTGGGTCGGCAGCGATTCGGTATGCCGGCCTTGGTACCGAAAAAGTCGAGGAAGCCCTGCGCGAGGGATTCCCTCACGCCAAGGTTGCGCGAATGGATTCTGACACGCTCAAAAAAAAGGAGGACTACCGCCGCATTCTCACGGAGTTTCGCGTCGGCAAGATCGACATTCTGATCGGCACGCAGATGATCGCGAAAGGGCTGCACTTCCCGAATGTGACGCTGGTAGGAATTATCCACGCTGACCTGAGTCTGCACCTGCCCGATTTTCGCGCGGGCGAACGCACGTTTCAATTGCTTGTCCAGGTCGCCGGGAGGGCCGGGCGCGGCGACATCGAGGGCGAGGTGTTTGTGCAGTCATTCACGCCGTTTCATCCTGCGATTCAATATTCACGACGACACGATTTCGTCGGGTTCTACGAACAGGAAATTGAATTCCGGGATCAGCTTTGCTACCCGCCCGCGAGCCGCATCGCGATGATCACCATCAAGGGTCGCAACGAAGACAAGGTTTCCTTTCTCGCCGATCATTTTCGCAAACTGATCGATCCTATCATGGGCGAGCTCAAGGATTTGGTCATCGCCGGTCCGGCCCCCGCGCCGCTCGCCCGCGCTGAAACGTTCTACCGGTTTCAACTGATGTTGCGCACTAAACAAATGAGCAGCCTCAGCCGTCATCTGGCGGAGGTGATCAAGAAGGAAAAACTTCCCAAAGACATCACGATCACCGTCGACATCGATCCCGTGAATCTTTCCTGAAACTGCCGTGCGCCCGCACCGGACCTCGCCGGGTTTTCCGTCGACGGGTTGGCGTCACATTTCGGAAGGCTGGGAGCCGAGGTTCTCATTCTCCCGCACCAGCAACGGGATGCTCGACTGCGGCACGCCGTCCATCGCCACGTCGATCGCGTACTGACCGGGCTCATCGAATTTCAGTTGCTGAATGTTGATGATCAGATTGCGCGACAGATAGTTCACCGACTCGGGAACGCGGACATCAATCGACAGATCGATCGCGGGCATGATGGATTTGCCGTCCTCATTAACGAAGGTGAGGCGGAAGTTGCGCTTGCCCTCCTCCGCTTTGTTAAAGACGAAACGCAACGCGATCGCGCACTGTGGATGGATGGCCGGGAATTTCGCGGTGAGGACCGTGTCGAACGATCCGAGCAGGTTCAGTTTGCCACTGTAATCCGTGGCGGCGTCGCACAGAGTGGCGATCGGTATTTCCATGATGGATCAGAATAGAAACGGGGCCGACACGTGTCGGCCCCGTGGAGGAACCGGACGGTTAAAAATCAACCAGCTCAACTTCAAAGACGAGCGGTGTGTTTGGGGGAATCGGGCCGCGACCAGACGGTCCGTAGGCGAGGTCGGACGGAATGATCAGAACGCGTTTCTCACCCTTTTTCATCGAGCCCAGCGCCTCGTCCCAGCCCTGGATGACCTGCTTCACTCCGACCGAAAACTCGATCGGCGTACCGCGCTGGACGGAGCTGTCGAACACGCGTCCGTCAACGAACTTGCCGGTGTAGTGCGCCTTGATCTTCGCTCCTTTTTTCGGACTGCCGCCTTCGCCCGGAGTCAACACAATGTATTTCAAGCCGCTGTCGCTGGTCACGACTTCCTTGCCATCATTTTCCTTCTGGAGATCGGCGATCAGTTTTTCAAGCTGCTTGCCCTGTTCGGCGACGGCGGCTTTGTTCTTCTCCACTTCGCGGCCGGCGATGCCTGACTTGAGTTTGTCGAACGCCGCCTGATCGGATTCAAACGCTTTGGCGGCGGCACCGACTTCCTCGATCTTCACAGATTTCAGGACGACGTCCGTGTTCGGCTTGTCGCCGCTGTTTTTCGGTGCATCACCGATCGCCTTGACCACGTTCTGACCTTCAATGACCCGGCCGAAAATGCTGTGCTTATCATTGAGGTGCGGGGTCGGGCCGAGCGTGATGAAGAACTGGCTGCCGTTGGAACCCGGACCGGAGTTCGCCATCGAAAGAACACCGGGGCTCTCATGTCGGAGCGATGGGTCGAACTCGTCGGGAAACTGGTATCCGGGGCCGCCGCGACCGGTGCCTTCGGGATCGCCGCCCTGGATCATGAATCCGGGAATGACGCGGTGGAAGAGGGTGCCGTCGTAGAACTTGGTTCCCTTCGGTTTGTTGGAATCTTTCGTGCCCTCGGCCAGACCGACGAAATTGGCGACCGTCATCGGCACTTTCTCGTATTCGAGTTTGATGACGATTTCGCCCTTGGTTGTGTCGAGAATCGCGTAGAGACCGTCCGGTCGATCCGCAGCGAGGACAGGTAGAGCCGAGGCCACAGCGAGGGCTGTCAGGCCGGTTAACAGACGTTGATGAAATTTCATACGGATGCGAAGTAAACCGAAACTGGGCGATGAGAAAAGCCAAATTCCTTCGTGACAAACGAAAGGGCGCTGACAAATGTTTTGGCCCTGTTAATCTTTCAATAGAATCATGAGTAAAGAAATCGCCATCATCAGCACCGATCACGGAGACATGACCCTCGAATTTTGGGAGGACGTCGCTCCAAAAACAGTCGAAAACTTCAAGAAACTCGCCAAAGAGGGATTTTACGACGGCACGGCGTTTCACCGTGTCATGAAGGGATTCATGATCCAGGGCGGTGATCCGCTGTCCAAGGATGCCGACGAGGAAGATCGTTGGGGCACCGGCGATCCGGGATACAAGATCAAGGCCGAGTTCAATGACCGCAAACACGAGCGCGGTGTGATTTCCATGGCGCGTTCGCAGAATCCGGACAGTGCCGGTTGCCAGTTCTTCATCTGCCACGGGACGGCGGCGTTTCTTGACGGCCAATACACATGCTTCGGCAAGCTGAGCGCGGGAGATGAAGTGCTCGAAGCCATCGCGACGTCTGAAGTGAACCGAAGCGGCGGCGGCGAAGCCAGCAAGCCGGTCAAGCGCATGGGCGTGAAATCCATCAAGATTGTCGCGGCTGACGAGGCGTGATCTAACAATTGGGAGTAGCTCGTGCATCCAATACTCGCAAAGCGCTTTTCGGTAGAACGATTACGGTTGCCGGTTTTTTTACGGATGCGGCCTCTTCTATTTTACCTACCTTTTGAGCTTGGGACCGGTCTGGTGGATTTGTGGTGCCGACGCCGGAGTCGGTTGGTCGGGTCTCCCGAGTTGGATTCAGACCTTTTATGGTCCAACCAAGGTTCTCGTGCCCGACAAGTTTGTAAATCTATACAGTGGGTACATGGAGATGTTCGTTGATTTTGAGAACCAGTAGTAGTTGTTGTTTTGCCGCCCATCACAGCGGTTTTAGCATTGAGACCGTTTTGAACTCCCTAAGCGAAAGCAACGAACAATCGAATGGATCTCGAACTTCTAGCACGCGCATTGCAAAGCATGGGTTGCCCGCTTGAAAAGTGTGATGAAATGGCGGCGCAGCTCGACAAACGCGCCACGCAACTCGCGGAACAAAAAGGCCGTTCCTACGAAGAGGCCATGAAACACCTGCTCGGCCTCATGTCCCAAGGCTGGTCCGCCAAGGATCGCAATCCATGATTCTAGGAAATGCCGCGCAACCGCAGATGAACGGGCATGGACGCAGATCTGACAGAATCCGAGACCCGGGCAGGCTGGACGGCCCCCCTCGCCTCGTTTCCAGCTTGGTTACACGCATTTCCCAATTCGCGCCCATTCGCGAAATTCGTGTCACCCTCCCCAAACAGAAACTCCCGTAGGACATGATCTGCGTCCATCTGCGGTTCAACAACAGTTTAAAAAATGATCAAACCTTGGCCCGTCATCAGTTCCAAACCTTCCGGCGATTACCGGATTTTCAAGATCCGCACGGATCGCCGTCAATCACCACGAACCGCTGCCGAGCACGACTTTTTCGTCATCGACTGCCCGAACTGGGTGAACGTCATCGCGCTCACGCCGGACGATCAGCTGGTGATGATCGAACAGTTCCGCGTGGGTTCAAACACCGTCGAGCTGGAGATTCCTGGCGGCATGATCGATCGCACGGATTCGGATCCCGTCGCGGCAGGCGTTCGTGAGCTGCGCGAAGAGACCGGCTACGAAGGGACCGGCGCGGAAATATTGGGCGAGATTTTCCCGAACCCGGCGATCATGAGCAACACGTGTTACACGGTGATCGTGCAGAATTGCGAACTGAAACACCCGACTGAGTTTGATCCCGGCGAGGATCTGATCACGCGGCTAGTTCCCGTGAATGAACTGCGCGAGCTGGTCGCTTCAGGCAAGATCCGGCACAGCCTGGTGACGGTCGCGTTGTACTATCTAGATCTCAGGAGAATGAAGACGGCGCAATCCAAACAATGAACCGGAAAACGAAAACGCGAACAACCTCACGCTCGCCTCGCTCAAGACGCAAAGCCGCGACTAGAACAACTGAATCAGTAGATTCTCCGCGCGCTTTGCAATGTTGCGTGACGGGGTTCCTCTGATTCGCTCCAGAGTTCGACGGGAATTCCCGTCCTCACCACGCGCGCTCAATCGAGCGTCGCGCCCACAGGAATTCAAACATGTTGCCTTCGTGAGGTTGATCCCAGGAAATCTGCATGGTGGAAACGGGACCGATGTTCAACCGGTCGATCTCATCGAATGCCATCAGTTCTTCCGTGAACTTCTGGTCCTTGGTAATCGCACTGACTGCGAGGCTGTAACCGATCTTTTCGAGCATCTCGCTTTGCGGTGTTTCAACCACACTGGCGAACGGGCAAAGATATTCGGTGTTCGCGAGCGGGTGATCGAATGACGTGCAATGAACCACGGTCGGCTTCATGTAAGTGCCGCCTTCAAATTCCAGTTTGCGCGGGCCTTTTCGATACTTCGCGGTGGCGTCCGTCGCGCCCGGCGTCTTGAGCCCTTCTTCAATCGCGGCATCGATGTATTCGGCCATCTTTGGATTCGCAAATCCCGAGAGCCGCGCGTTCTCGTCTTCAGGTGTGGTGGGTTCGATCGATCCGAGCTTTTGCGCAATCGCATCGGCAATTTCGGCACCGTATTTCGGCACCACGATGGCCGAGGCATTAACGCACGAACGACCGCCGTTGTCGGAAATAGCGGACACCATCACGTCGATGTAGTCCTTCCAATTCTCGATGCAGTCGTCACCCACCAGAATCTTGCTCCAGCCCGGACCGTGAATCTGGATGCCAGGGTTGTTCGCGTACTGCGCAGTTGTGTTTTTGTCTCCGAAGATCAACGCGCGACCGCAGCTTCGCAGAATTTCGCCCGCGCCTTCATGGTCGGTCGGATAAAAACCAAACGCTTCGGAAGGCACGCCGGCAGCGATGAACGACTGAATCAACCGGTAAGGTGTCCAAGGCTCATCACGACCCGGCTTGATGATCACGGGCGTCTTCAACGCGATTGCAGGCAGCCACAGAGAATTCACTGCGGGCGAGTTGCTTGGCATCACCAGCCCGAGCGCTTTCGCGGTGGGGAAGAAGGCGAGCTTGGTTCCGAACTGTTCGCCAATGCCGTGGTCAATGATCGAAAGGTCCAAACCGCGCGACAGGCCGTTTAGAATAACCTGCAGATGCGTCAACGCGTAATAGATCTTAGCCATGTTACGCTTGACCATCACGTGCGGCAGACCGGACGTCAGACTGAGTGTTTCGATGTACTGCTGCGGCGATTGCGTGTGTCCCCGATCACCAAGCGTCAGGGTTCCGTTCAGAAACAGATCGCCCGCCTTGGCAGACATCTCGATCAATTGTGCGACGGTAAATTTGTTCAGAGCGGCGCGGGCATCTTTGATCCGACGCAGGTCCTTGCGGATGATTCCGGCACCGATGCTGGACATCTTCGCCATGACTTCGCCCGTGCGATGGTTCTTCACCTCCAGCTGGTCCAGACTCTCGTAAGTCTTTCCCAACCGGATGACCGGTATGTGTGGAATGTTCGACATGACGGTATCAATAAACCCCTTCAACAATGGTCTTCTGCATCGCGCCGAACGGTCGCACTTCAGCGACACCGTCCCAGGCGTATTGAGCCCGTGGTTGGCGGCGGATCGCCTCGTCACGTTCAAGGAAGCGTGGCATGAAAAATTCCTTGGTCAACGTGGTCAGTTCCACGCGGCCCCAGGTGTCGTAGGGAACGACCTCGGTGGTCTGGTCCGGGTTCACCACACGCAGAACGGCACGTGGCTGCGGTGCGTAATAGGAGATCGAATACTTGTCTTCCGGGGTGAGCGGAACACTGGCGGCCAGCCCCATCAGGGTATTGCCGTAAGTCGGATAGAATCCCACCTTGTTCTCCAGCACTTCCTCCACGATGTAACGGGTGTACTGCGGGGCCATCGTCGTGCCGCCACAAAACACACCACGCACACCGGCCTTGAAAATATCAAACCGCTCCGCAATGGCTTCGAGCAATTTCGGCGTGGTGAACAGCGCGGTCACCTTGCGGTTCTTCAAAATCGTGATCGCCTGATCCACGACGTGGTCCATGTAATCGCGGGCCACAGTGAACTGCTTTTTCGTGATCACCTTTTTCACGAACCGCGGATCGAGATCGACGAAGTAGCAGGAGCTGCCACGGAAGTTGGCCAGGTGCTCAATGGCCAGGCGCAAGCGACGCGGACCGGTTGGGCCCACCATCATCCACGACCCGCCGGTCGGGAAATGCGCGTCACTGAGCTTGCCGCTGAATTCCTCATAATCCACCTTGTAATCGTTCCACCCGATCCGTTGTTTCGGCATGCCGGTGGTGCCACCGGTTTCGAAGATGTTGAACGGCTTGCCCTTAAACTCGGCGGGTACCCAGACTTCCGGTTGTTCGTCGCGAAGGGACTCGTCTTTGAAGTGTTCGAACTTCGAGATCAGGTTGGCGAACGTCTTCACCTCCTTGCGCGGTTCGAAGCCGGCGGTCTTTGCCCAGTTCAACCAGAACGGGCAGCCGGTTTTGGGGTTGAAATGCCACTCGATGATTTCTGCCACGCGGGCGTCGAGGTCCTGCTGTGCCTTTTTGATGGCGGATGGGTCAACTGCGCTCATATCGGTTTGTTCGGTTGTTAAAAATATTGTTCGCGTGAGATCAGGCCGCCTTCTTCATAAAGAACTTGTCGACCGTTTCACGGCTGGGTGGCCGCGTCATCAGCGAGACGACGACCAGGGTCATCAGTGATGCGAGAAAGATAATTGCCACGGGCATCATTCCGGCAATCAAATACTCACCGCCTTCGGACTGCTTTCCGAGAATGATGTCCTGAAAAAAGAGAACGGACCAGACGACGGCGGTCACAATCACGGACGAAATGGCACCGGCCTTCGTCACTCGCCGCCAGTAAACCGCCGCGAAGACCACCGGGAACAATGCCCCAAATCCGCTGAAGCACCAGACGCCCAAGTCGAACACCTGCGCAGTGTCCTTCAACCAGACCGACAGTCCGTAGGTCACGGCCACGATCAAGAGAATAAATCCGCGGGCCATGAAGATTTTCTGGCCGTCCGTAAAGTGGTTTTTGCCGTAGCGCCGGACCATGATGTCATTGGTGAACATCGTGCCCAGGCAAAGAAACTGGGAATCCAGACTCGACATGATTGCTGCGAGAACGCCCGCGCCGACGAGCCCGGTGAGCACCGGCGAATGAACCATTTTGTTCACCATGATGCCGAGAACGGCGTTGGGGTTCGCGTTCGGCCCGAGTTCAGCCGCACCCCAGATTCCAATCAGGATGCACGGCACCCAGACAATCATGATGAAGATCGGATGTGCGACGACCGTGAGCTTGAACGTTTTCGCGCTGCGGGCGGTCAACCAGTGCTGGAACAAGTGCGGGAACATGCCGACTGAAAGCGGGATCAGAAAATAGGAGAAGAACTGCAACTGCCCCATCATGCCTTCACGGGAAAGTCGTTCAGAAGCCCACGGGTGGTTCACCACTTTTTGCGTTGCTTCAACCAGTCCGCCCATCCGTGATGAGATGAGATAAAATGCGATCACGCCGGTGATCATGAAGACCGCTGTTTGAAATGTGTTCGCCCAGACCGCTCCACGCAGTCCGCCGAAGAACACGTAGAACAAAACGATGAGGCAGATGACCAACGCGCCGAGCCACGGCGGCAGCCCGCCGCTCATGGGATGCGGATTGCCGTTCGGAAGATTTGCCAGCGCGAACATCTCCGGGAACATTCCAGAGGTGGTGGCCTGCAGAAATTTTCCGGCGGATATCACGCCCACCAGAAGATAGGGAATGACCAGCAGAACCAGAATTGGGAACAGGAGGTAACCGAGCCCCGGTGATTCAAAGCGATCACGAAAGTATTCGCACTGCGTGACGTACCCGTAGCGTTTGCCGACCGCCCACAGTTTGATGCCAATGAGGAAGAACACCGCCGAGTGAATGAGTCCGGACCACGACGCCATGAGTCCGTAAACGCCGATGCCGCTGCTGAACGCCTTCCCCGTCGAACCGACCAGAGCGAAGCCGGTCATGGTCGTGCCGAAAACCGACATCAAGAGCAACACCGGTCCGATGCTCCGGCTGACCACAAAGTAGTCGGCGCTGGTGCCCTTGAAAAACCTGCTTGTCACGATCCCCAACCCGACCAGCAGGAGGAGATAGAATCCGATGATGACCAGCGGGGTCAGCGACGCGGCGGCCAAGATCATTTCGATCCTCCGTCCGAATCGTCACGGCCGTCCGCCCATTCCTCAATTTCTACCGGCCACGCGTATTTGTTGGCGAACAACCAGGTGATGCTGGCGACAATCGAAAACATCGCGTGGTAGAAAAGCCCGACCGGCATGAAGCCCATGATCAGATTCTTGTCATCCCAAAGCCAGAAATCCTGGTGCAGGGCAAACAGAACCACGACCCAGATCCACAACAATCGACGGGGGCCGGACTTCACAGTGCTTGAATCAGCGGGCATCGGGATTGAATAGACTGGGGCCAACCTGGGTTGGCGCATCAGGGCTTCACCTGAATGGTGGCTGGTTGATCGGCGTTCAGCTGTGCCTTGGCTTCGTCATGGATTGCATACAGATGGGTCGCGGTTCCGACATACATGACGCCGTTCGCCACGATGGGCGTCGAGTAGATCGGCGATCCCAGATTGGATTCTGCAAGCAGCTTCTTTTCTTTGGTTGCGGCGAGAACAACAAAATCGCCGTCTTCGTCACCGACGAACACCTTGCCGTCCGCCACGAGGGTGGAGCCCCACATGTGCGCCTTCATGTCGTGCGTCCAGTAGAGCTTGCCGGTGTTCGCATCAAGGCAGTGAACGAAGCCGGAAAAATCACCGATGAACAACAGGTCGGTCGTGGGATCAATCGACACGGTCGAGATGGTCCGATGAATGCCCTTGTATTCCCAGATCACACCACTGTCGGTCAGGTCTCCGGTCTTGGTGGCGTCCACGCAGACCAGACGGCCGACGCCTTCGCCGTGCTCAGGATCCTGACCGCTGGCGATGTAAACCCGGTTTTTGTAAAGGACTGGAGTGGCGTTCACTTCACTCGGACCTTCCGCGTCCGGATACTTGATCGGTTTACCATCCTTGAACTTGTACTCCGGCGGATTCATGTCGACCTTGAACACGGACTTCAGGAAATCAACGCCCTCGTCCGCGTCGTGATGGGGCTCCGCGCTGAACCCGTAGAGGAACCCGTCGCCACCACCGTAGAACACCATCGGTTTGCCGTTCACCATGCCGGCCGCCGGGGAGGACCACTGACCGTGAAAAATGCGCGTGGAAATCCCGGCGTCATCTTCACCGGCGAGCTCGCCGGTGTTCTTATTGACAGCGATGAAGCTCGGGGAAAGCGGCGCTGGAATGTTCACGTGTGTCCAGTCCTGACCGTTCGACGTGCAGACGAACACCAGATCGCCGATGATGACCGGGGAACTGTTCGACGCGTTGTGCGGAAACACGCCGAGCTCGTTCATCATGTCGTAAACCCAGATGATGTCAGCGTCCGTTGCGCCGATTTCAACGGGCGGATTGCCGGGACCAGCGACGTACTGCGCTTCGTCCTGCATGCCCTGGTTGCCGTCGAGCATGCCGTTCAAATCCAGGCAGATCACTTCGCAGCGGCTGGTGACGAGATACACGCGGTTTCCTTCAACGCGCGGCGAGGAAAGGATGCCGAGGTTCTCCCAGTCATTCACCTTGCCGGAGGAAAGTTTGGGAACCGCCAACTGCCAGATGAAATCACCGGTCTTTTCGTCGAAGCAATAGAGGATGCTATAGTCGCCCTGATATTTCTCGTCGCGCGGGGATTCGTTGTTTGTGCCAGTGAGGACTTTTCCCTTCGCCACGACCGGATTGCCGTAGGTCTGCGAACCAAGCTTCGTGACCCACTTCACGTTCTTGGTCGTCGCCATGTCGACTTCTTCGGTCCCTCTTTTGTATTTGCCCGGCTCGAATCGATCCGGCATCCCCTTCGCCGGGGAATACATGTTCTTGCTCTCGTCACGACCCCACTGGAGCCAGTCCTCGGCCATCGATGGCGCCGCAATCAGACTCAACCCAAGCAGACCCATGGTGGCGCGCTGCCAGCCGTTCATTCGTTCACACTTCATCTTCTTCATAATCAATCTCCATCAGTTTTCGGTAAAGTTGATCTCTCAAACGGACACTACAAAACCTATACGTTCAGTTTGGCGTCACCGCAATATTGTCGATATAGACGCGCATTTCCTGCGGCGAAAAACCGAACAGGCCCGGCGAACCCTCGGTGTGTGCATTCTTGTGCGGCACTTCGATCGTCCACGCCGCCGGTTCCGCTTCCCCACGCGGCCATGCCTTGGCGCGAACCACCCCCGAACCGTCGTCGGCAACGTCCACCCGCGTCTTCAAATGATACCAAGTCTTGGGCTTCACCTGGAACGGCACCGAGACGCGGATACGCTCAAGATTCGAGTTCACTTCGAGCTGCTGGGCGTTTCCCTTGAGCACGATGTAATAATGCTGATTGATCAGCCCGACCTCCGACATTTTGCGACGGTTGCCATCGGTCATCACATCGGCTTCCACAGTGTAGTTGCTCTGCGTGTCGTCCCCAAGGAAAACAATCCCGCGCTGGAACAACTTGTTGTCGATCGTCTTGGCCAGCGCCTTCGTGCCGTCAATTTCGTGAATCTCGAACTTGAACCGCGCCCCGATCCACGGCAGCGGCGGATAGGCAAATTTCTGACCCGCGTCGATCTGCGTGGCCGGTGAAACCTCGGTAATCTCAGCCCATTCAAAATCCTCGGTGTAGGGAAGTGAAGGGAGAACGCGCCCGCGAATCACGCCACTCAGCCCGTCGACGGTCGCTTTGAAGGCACCGGCGGACGGCTCGGCGTCTTTCGCGGCAACCAGCACGCCCTGGTCGTTGAAACTCGCGTCCATGCTCGCCTTCACCTTGGCGGTGGGCGGAATGAAGCCCGCCCATTTGACCTTGGAGGTGTTCTTGATTTCTTCGACCAGAAAACCATTCGCGTCCAGTTTGCGAATCTTGAAGGCTTGGGAACTGCCGGGGCGCAGCAGCACCTCGGGCGGGATGATCTGCAACTGTGCGGCCGGACCCGCCTTAGGCCAGAGTTCGGCCTTGGGTGTCTTCGCCAGACCGGGGTTCTTGCCCGCCTTACCGAAGCAATAAACGTCGCGCGTGGTCTGGAGGTAAACCTTGCCGTTGTAAACGGTTGGGCTGCCAAAACAACGACCATCAAGTGTCAGGTGGCTGACGATTTCCGCGCCGTCAGGGCCGGGCTTGAGAACGTAGAGCGCGCCCCTGTCGACACCTTCGGAACTTCCCTCGGTCTTCGCCGCCGGATCGGCGAGCATGGGAACGAACAGGTGACCGTCCGCATAGACCAACGAGGCGTTGCGCTGCTCGATGCCGATCTTCTTCTTCCATTTGATATCGCCGGTCTTGGCGTCGATCGCACAGAGATCACCGGTTTCAGCGACCGTATAGACGATGTCGCCCACGATGATCGGCGAGCTGGTGAACGCCGACAGTTCGTTGCGCCATACCTCGACGTCCTTAATGCTGAACTCGACCGGCTCGTTGGGCGACGGCGGAGCGGGCAGCGTCTTCGGAATCTTGACCGCGACCATCCGGCCGATCTCCGAATTATCCATGTTTTCACTGCCGTGAATGGCGATGACTGTGTCGTTGTAGATCAGCGGCTGCGTGTTCACGCCGCCCTGCGTGATCTTCACGCGCCAGATCGGTTTGCCATCCCGGGCGTTCACACAAACGATGCTTCCATCACCCGTGCCGGCGTAGAACACACGCTGGCCGTTCCACCAGGCGAACGTCGGAGGTGAATAGGAACTGTCCTTGGGACGAGCACCCGGCGTGGAAAACCAGACGAGTTCGCCGGTCTTTTTATCGAATGCGTAGAAGCGATCTGCGGCCGGGCCATTGGCACCCCAGTTGGCGGTGATGCCATGAGTGATGACGAGATCGCCGTCGATGGAAGGCGTCGAGGTGCGACCGTTTGGAAAAGTCATGCGACCGTAACGTTCCATCATCGAAAACTTCCATAGCAATTTGCCGTCACGGGTGAAACAGGCAAAAACACCCTGTGAACCCTGCATGTAAACATTCCCCGTTTCGGCATCCACCGTTGGGTTCGAGGTGGAATAGCGGGTGTAAATGATGTCGCTGAGAAAATCGTTGAAGCGGTGTTCCCAGATTTTCTTGCCGGTCTCAGCATCGAAGCAGGCGATGACTTCCTGAAGGTCCGGGCCGTCGCCTTCAAACCCCAGAATGTAGGCGCGCCCGTCGGCGATGGTGGCAGTGGACTGGCCGCCGAGATCCTGTTTCCACAGTAGTGACCCGTCAGTCAGGGACAGCTTGGTCGGGATTCCGGTTTCCAGCGAAGTGCCATTCTGTTGAGGGCCGCGAAAGTGCAGCCAGCCATCGACAGCGGAGGCGGCAGTGAGACCGGCGGCAAGAGTGCCGACGCACAGGAGCGAAGAAAGCGTTCGTTTCATAAGCGGTGCAGGGCGATGTCCGGGAAAGCTCGGCGTGTGGCCAAAAAGGACGCGGAACCGCCACAATTTTGCTTCCCGAAGTGCGGGCACTATTCTACACCTCTCGCCACCGCGCAACACAAAATAGTACTTACACGTAATAAATTTGAGTGAGACAAACTTGATGGCCAAACAATCACTAAAACCTAATTCCCTCCTGCCGGTGGACTCGCCCGACCGACGGCGTCTTCCCGTGTTATTGCGCCGCGCATGGTATGGATTGAACCAGGCCTTTCGCCGCCGGATTCTTCATACCGGCCTCACTCCGGATCAATTCACGGCTTTGCGGAACCTTCACGAAGCCGGCACGGAAGGATTGATTCAAAGCCAGTTGACCGGTCGCATGAGCAGCGATCCGAACACCATCGCGTCGCTGGTGGAGCGGATGAAAAAGGCGGGACTGATCGACCGGGAACAGGATGACAAGGACCGGCGCGCCTACCGCATCCGCATCAACGCGAGCGGGCGCAAGAAATTTCAAGAAGCCAGAAAACTGGCCGTCTCGTTGCAGGAAAATGTCATGGAAGTGATTCCCAAAGAGCAGCGGGAAACGTTTCTCAAACAGCTGAACACGGTCGCGGACGCCTGTCTGGACGCGGCGGAAAAAGCGCCGAGAAAGTAGCTCAGTGCTTGTGTTTGCAGGCACCCATCTTCTTGAGGGTGTCGCAGGAGGCCGTTATTTGCAGGCGTTCGGAATCCACGGAAAAGCCGAGCTTGTGAACAATCTCTTCTTCAAGCGCCGCAATCTTGTCGCTCTCAAATTCCACGATCTTGTCGCAGTCCTTGCAAATGATGTGGTTGTGGTTCGGGTGATCCGCGTAGTTCGGATCGTAAAACTTGAACTCCTTGCCAAAGTCCATTTCCCGGACGAGATCGCTCTCAGTGAGCAGGGGAAGCGTGCGGTAAACCGTGGCGCGGGAGACGGATTTGTCCCGTTTTCGGGACCAGTCCAGCAGTTGTTCGGCAGTGAAGTGTTCGTTCGTGCTGAAGACGGTGTCAATAATGGCCATGCGCTGCGCCGTCATGCGCAGTTGCTTGGTATCCAGAAAGCCCAAAAACCGTTTCTTGGCTTCCGTGTTTATTTTCGCGGCCACGACACCACTATAAAAGCGCCGCGAACCAAGTCAACGCGGCGGTTGGCTCCGGATGCGGTCAGAATCAGTTTTTCCCTTGGTTGATCAATCCGCCCGGAAAAGATGAGTTCACTCGTGGAAGGTTGCTTGGGAGCCAGAGTATTCTTCTGAGTGATATTCAGTGTTGCCTCCCGGATTGTATATTGATCCTCTTTCAACAAAATCCGACAACATGCAAATCAATCGATCTGGAGCATCAGCAAACCACGGCACATCCACCATCATCCTCGACAAGCCTACAGTCCGGTGGGACAAGGTTTCTAAGAAAGTAAAAATATATAAGCGGAGCGTCAGAGATTTCTCGACGTCATCTTCTCACAACTACGTGATCGAACTTGAGTTCAGTGAACTCAATATGATTATCAAAGCTTTAGGAACTCAAGGTTTAGACGAGTCATCAGAAACAGTAGTCGGTGAGCTCGAGCCGTCGCTTCGGAGCATGCTTACGATTTCGAATGCTATGACTCAGCCTCCACACAGGAAGGAGGTGGAACCTGACGCGAAGAGATAACTGTAGAAGCGCTCGGAACATTGTTGTTTTCAACGTGTCTTCGCCACTTCAGAAGCTACCAGAGATTGGCGTTTTTCCGTCTCTCGCCGCTTGCAAACCTTGAAAACTCGTAATTCAGCGAGGTTGTTCACACGTGAACTTTTTTGTCGCGAGGACGGGCCTATTTAACGAAAGGTTCAATTATGACCAAGGCGAAAAAAGACTTCGCCGTGTGTCCCCAACGTGGGTTCAAAACCCTGCTGGGTGGACTGGTTGAAAATGCAAATACCCTCTTGGCAACCGGACCAATTCTCCCAATCGTTTACCTGTTCGCACCCATTATTGGCGGGGCCGTCGCCGCGGAGTATTCCCCGGCAATTGACACCACCGAACTCGATCCCAACGTCCACCCGCAGGACGATTTCCGGGGATATGTGAACGGGCAATTGTTCGCGCGGACGGGAATTCACGGACAAGCCGAGTTGGGGAGGCTTCACCACGCTGGCGGAGGAATATTATGACTTCTCTAAAAAGATCACCCCGCGCGACGGCACGAGTTGATTTCGCCTGAATCCTGTTCGTTGGTCGCAGGCGGGAACCCGACACGTTCGGTTTTGCTTTCTTCCGGATCCATGTTATTTCGTGGGCCGCGTGGCCGCACAATCGACAAACAAAAAAGGAATCCTGCTGATGAACCTCGGTTCACCGGATTCGACCTCGGTTCCCGATGTCCGCAAATACCTGCGTGAATTCCTCATGGACGGACGAGTGCTCGACGCGCCGTACTTGATCCGCTGGTTTGTGGTGAACTGCCTGATTCTTCCAAAACGACCGAAGGAATCGGCCCACGCCTATTCGGCAATCTGGACCGAGGAGGGTTCACCGCTCGTGGTGACCAGCAGAAACGTGCGGCGACTGCTCCAGAAACGCGTCGAGATTCCGGTGGAGCTCTGCATGCGTTACCAGAGTCCTTCGGTCGAAGAAGGCCTGCAGGGCCTCGCGGCCAGCGGCGTCACCAGGGTCCACCTCATTCCATTGTTTCCGCACTATGCGATGTCGAGTTTCGAAACGGCGGTGGTGCGCGTTCAGGAGGCGGTGAAGCAGTCGTTTCCGAATATGACGCTGACTTCGGAAGCCCCGTATTTCGATCAGCCGGATTACATCAACGCTCTGGTCTCCAGCGCGGAAGCTTTTCTCAAACGGGATTACGATCACCTGCTCTTCAGTTTTCATGGCATCCCCGAGCGGCACCTCCGCAAGAGCGACCCGACCGGAACCCACTGCCTTTCCTGTGCCAACTGTTGCGAGGGTGACCACCCGGCGCACAAGTTTTGCTACAAGGCGCAGTGCCTGAAAACGATGGAGGCGTTCGTGGCGAAGGCGGGAATTCCGAAGGACAAATACTCCCACTCCTTCCAGAGCCGGTTGGGCCGCGACCCGTGGCTTAAACCTTACACGGATTTCGAGCTCAAAGAATTTCCGAAAGTCGGCAAGAAGAAGTTGCTGGTGATCTGTCCGGCATTTGTCAGCGACTGCCTGGAAACGATCGAGGAAATCGGGATTCGCGGGCAGGCGGATTTCAAGGCTGCGGGCGGGGAATCACTACAGCTCATCCCGTGCATGAACGAACACCCGCGCTGGATCGACGCGCTCGAGGGAATGACCCGGCGCTTCGCCGCCGGGCCGATGAATCGAATCGTCCCGGCGACCTGAGGCACTATTTCAGGATCGTCTTGATTTCGCCCGCCGAGTAGGCGGGGAGTGTGTGGGTCAGGACGTTGCCGCTGGCGGTGAGATCGGGGAGGCATTTCAGCGCCTTCTCCGCCTTGTCGGATTCGAGGACCAGCACCCCGTCGTACTCACCCACGTCCATCACTGTGCGACGACGGTGACGCCGGCCTTCCTGGCAGCCACGGAAAACTGGTTTGCGCGGGCCGCGGTGTTCTTGATCGATTTTGCCCCCTTCTCGGTGAATTTGAGGAGTGTGATGTAACAGGCCACCTGTTGCCTCATAACTGAAGGACACCGAAGGGTTTCATGGATTGGGCTTCCATTGCCTCACAACCTGGACACCGTAGCCTTTTTGGTTTTGGGTGTTTTGATTCGTGGTTGAGTTGCTCTTGGAGCGGGTTCGGAGCG
>JBDNGP010000127.1:0-33816 GCA_041689265.1 Verrucomicrobiota bacterium | reverse complement strand
GGCAGCTCGACGAGCAGCACGGGGTTTGTCTACACGGCCAAGACGCCGGTGGTTTACACCCATGACGATGACGGGAATCTCGTGATGGACGGCCAGTGGATGAACGTCTGGGACGCGGAGAACCGGTTGATCTCACAACAGAGCCTCTTCACGGTGCCGACGGCGGCTTGCCCCGTGAGAGAAAGACGGCGGGGCGTCAGCGGGTGCCGATTAACAATCATGAATTCGCGCGTCACGACACGTTCTAAACCGACTCTCTCACGGGGAGAAAAGAAGCTGGATTACGAATACGATTATCGCGGGCGTCGCATCCGGAAGAAGACGTATGACTGGAACGGCAGCGCATGGGTGGCGGACGAGGATGTGCGGTTCGTTTACGACGGTTGGAATCTGGTCGCGGAGATCAACGGTTCGGATGTGATTCAGCAATCCTACATGTGGGGGCTCGATCTTTCGGGTTACGATGAAGATTAAGACTAGGAATCGGTGGGGGCTGAAAATCTGCGGGGCAGTCCATAGAAACCGCAGCCACTGAATACTGTCTCACTGATTCCTGATTCGTTCCCACCCCCAACTCCATGCACTCGGCGTCTCCGTGGTGAAGAAAACCCAACCGGCTCAGATCGCCTGCTGGGTTTTGATGATCTTGCTGCGTCTTTCGAAACGATCTTTCAGCTGGTACATTGCCTTCAACATTTTGGGGATGTTGATCTCGTGAACTTCGGCGCCTTGTCCGATCTCTGCGAGCAGGGTGATGGTCAGTTCGCCACCGAGATGTTCGCGGAATTCTTCGAGGCCATTTAAGACGTTCAAGCTGCCGTCGGAATCTTCGTAGAGCAGTTCGTTGGCGAACAGTTCGAAACCGAGTTTCTCCAGCAGATCGAGAATGCGGTCGGTTGAAGCAGAATCCAGCATTCCAATGTCGCGGGCGTAGATGACATCCAGGGCAATGCCGATGGCAACGGCTTCACCGTGTCGGATTTTGTATTCGGAAAGTTGCTCCAGTTTGTGCGCAGCCCAGTGTCCGAAATCCAGCGGGCGAGCGGAACCAAACTCAAACGGATCGCCGGAGTTGGCGATGTGATTCATGTGCAGCTCGGCACTGCGATAGATCAGCCGCTTCATCGGACCGGCGGAAAATTTCCGAAGCTCATCGGCGTTCTGCTCGATCTCCTCAAAAAATTCCCGGTCACGAATGCAGGCGACCTTTACGGCTTCGACATAGCCGTTGCGCTTCTCGCGATCAGGGAGCGTGTCGAGCAGTTTGAAGTCGTTGATGACGGCGAACGGCGGGGCGAAGGTGCCGATGAAATTCTTTTTTCCAAACGCGTTGATGCCATTCTTCACGCCGACACCGGAATCGTCCTGTGAGAGCGTGGTCGTCGGAATGCGGATATGGCGAACGCCGCGATGGGCGGTCGACGCGGCGAGTCCGACCATGTCGAGAATCGCGCCCCCGCCGATGGCGATGACGAATGAGTGTCGATCGATGTGAAACCGGTCCATCGGTGACTGGATTTCGGAGACATGAAAATAGGAATTTTTCGTGCGCTCGCCACCTTCGATGATGATCGGGGGGGCAACCAATTCCAGGTCGTCCGGATATGACGCGAAGTAGCGTTCGATCTGTCCGACAAAACTTGGGTTGGTGCGGGCAACCGATTCGTCGACGACGATCATGGCCTTGTGCGGACGCCGGTCGGTGCAGTCGCACATGACATCGCGCAAAACCGGATTGGACGGCGTAAACACGTCCTGCGTGAAATGCACCTGGTGGCGCCAAGTCACATTGATGGTTCGTTCAATCGACGTCATTTTCATGTGAAAGTAGTGCTTTGGACGTCATTGGACGAGGGTTTATTTGAATCTGTTTTCGGTAGGTGAGTTGATATTTTTCAGGTGGTGTGGGGCAGTTCACGACAGGGGTGCCGAGGGTGCGGAGAACTGTTGGAGGTGCTTTTGACGGTGTTGACAAACAATCCGGACTGCCAAACCGTTCGTGTCACCTATGGCCGATAGATTTTTCGCAACTAATGATGATTTCCTGAAGCGTGCGGGTACACCCGTGGTTGCAAGGCCGACGATGGTGATCACCGGAGGGAGTCGCGGGTTGGGACGGCATTTGGTGACCCATTTCGCAGCAAGTTACAATGTGGTGTTCGGTTGGCGGAACTCTGGAGCGGAGGCGGAGTCTCTGTTTGCTGCGGTGCAGGCGAGGGGCAATTGGGTTTTGCCGGTGCAATTCGACGTGACCGATCCGGACCAGGTTGATGCGATGGCGACAAGGGTGAGCGGAGCAGTTGCCGAGTGTAACGCGCTCGTTCACACCACCGGCCATTTTAGTATGAAACCGCTGGATGACATGGACCCGGAAACATGGCGGTTAGAAATGGATTCGACGGTGAATGCTGGGTTCTACGCATGGCGATCTTTCGCCGGACAGTTGAGAACCCACGAACGCTCACGGGTGGTTTTTGTTGGTGACTCTGCGGCGGAACATCTTCGGGCGAAACCGGAATCGACCAGTTATTATATAGGCAAACACGGATTGGTTCTGCTTGCGCGAACCATTGCGCGAGAAAATCAAACCTCGGGACTCACTTGTAATGTGGTTTCCCCGGGAGTGCTTCCGAACAGTGTGGATCTCGACCAACCGGGCATGAAGGTGAATATCAGTTATGAAGAAGTTGCTGGCGTGGTTGAATATCTTCTCTCGCCGGGTGCGGATGCCGTGAGTGGTTCAAATATCGTGGCCAGTCGCGGCTGGAATGTTTGAGCTGGCGGAGCGTTCGTTTTTCTTGTCGGAGAAGATTCTTCGCACGATATCTTCAATGGGCACTTCCTTGATATCAATGTCGTTTACTTTCAATTCATCGAGGAGCGCCTTGCACGTGGGGACAACCCGGTCGCGCTTGACCCGTAATCGGATCATTCCGGGAGCCTGCTCGATCAGTTCGCCGTAGCGCGTCAGACTTTCCTTCGAACAATCCTCGGCCCCATCGCAGGTGATGGTGATGATCTTGAAGTCGGCAAACCGGTCGATCACGGCGTTCAGTGGTCCGTCGAAAAACAGCTTCCCGTGATCAATGATAATGACGCGTTTGCAGAGCTCCTGGATGTCGGCCATGTAATGGCTGGTCAGCATGATCGTGGTCTTCTCGCGGACGTTGTAATCCTTGAGAAATTCGCGGACCGTTTTCTGGGAAACCACGTCGAGGCCGATGGTCGGTTCATCGAGGAACAGAACCTTCGGACGATGGAGCAGGGCGGCGATCAATTCCATCTTCATGCGTTCACCGAGCGAGAGTTCACGCACGCTGATGTTGAGCTTCTCCGAGACGTCCAGCAAGTGGGTGAGTTCGTCGACGGTTTTCGCGAATTGATCTTGCGGGATGCCGTAGATGCGGGCGTTGAGCTCCAATGATTCGCGGGCGGGCAGATCCCACCACAACTGGTTTTTCTGGCCGAGCAGCAGCGCGAACTGCCGACGGTAGTTGTCCTCGCGTTCCCACGGAACGTAGCCCAATACGTTTGCGGAACCAGCGCTAGGGTAGAGCAGTCCGCTAAGCATCTTCAAAGTCGTGGTCTTGCCGGCTCCGTTCGGGCCGAGGAACCCGACCAGTTCGCCGCGTTCAACTTGAAAGGAAATCTCCCGCGCGGCATCGACAGTCTCGTAGTCGCGTTGAACCAGGCCGCGAATCGCGCCCATGAATCCGGGGCGCTTTTTGTAGGTGCGATAGTGCTTGGACAGCCCGTTGACTTCGATGACCGGCATGGCGGAAGTGAGTAGAGGAAACGCGGTGGAGAGGCGATGAAAAAAGCTTCAGCACGAACATGATTGCGGGCGCGAATCCGGGCGCGAAACACGTCAATGATTTGACGAATTAATGGCTTGCACCGGCGCGGAGTCGTCATTAGGTTTTCCGGCCCTGAGTGCACCCATAGCTCAATTGGATAGAGCATCTGACTACGAATCAGAAGGTTTCAGGTTCGATTCCTGATGGGTGCACCACTTCTTCAACCGACTGGGATTCCCGAAGCCAATTCGAGTGCGGAATTCTTTTTTTCACAAATAGTGGGCCACAGTTTGACAACGATCATCCGAAAAGTAACACTCCGCCCGCATCCAATGTCTAAACCATGCAGCACGTGAGGTGATTTGTGGCCGCTAGAGACGATTATTTATTAGATACTTTGATAGAGTTCGGAACTGTCGACGCCGAGCAGGTGGAGCAGTTCCGCGGCGAGGCCGAGAGCAAGGGCGAGGGGTTGGTGGATACGCTTGTTGCGGCAGGGGTGCTTCAGCCGGCTGATGTCACCCGTGGCAAGGCGATGCACTTTGGTGCGGAGATGATCGACCTGCGCGAAATGGATCTGTCCGACGAGGTGATTGCCGCACTTCCCCGTCACATTGCCAAGAAGTTCAATGCCGTGCCGGTGTTCGTCAATGAGGGCAGTATCGGCGTGGCGATCTCGGATCCATCCGACCTCGACACCATTGACGCGATTCAGGTCGCGCTGGGAACGCACGTCGAGCTCCGGGTCACCTCTGAAGAGGAGATTCAGGAAGCCCTGAATCGATACTACGGGGGGCAGGAATCAAACGAGCTCTCCAACATGATCCAGGACATCACCGAGGGTGAGGTCGACATCGGGATCATTGGATCGCTGGGAGACGACGACGGCTCGGCCGTCGACGCGGACGCGCCGATCATCAAACTTGTGAACACCCTGATCGTGGAGGCGTTCAAGATGCGTGCGTCGGATATTCATCTGGAACCGCTCGCGAAAAAATTCCGCGTGCGCTACCGCATTGACGGCGTTCTTCACGAAATGAAGGGGCCGCCAAAGCGCCTTCAGCTTCCGATCATCAGCCGCCTGAAGATCATGTCCAACATGTCGATATCCGAGAAACGGATTCCACAGGACGGACGCATTCAATCCCAGGTCGGCGGCAAGACCATCGATCTTCGTGTGGCCTGTCTTCCGACAAACCATGGCGAGTCGATCGTCATGCGTATTCTTGACAAAGAAGGTTTGAAATTGGGTCTGCCTGAACTGGGCTTCTTTACGGACGATCAGCAGACGTTCGAGCGCGTGATCGGACTGCCCGACGGCATTCTTCTCGTCACGGGTCCGACCGGTTCCGGGAAAACGACAACGCTCTACTCTGTTCTCAACTTCATCAATCGGCCGGACCGGAAGATCATCACGGTTGAGGATCCCGTTGAGTATATCCTGGCGGGCATCAACCAGGTGCAGGTGAAGCATGCGATCGGGATGACGTTCTCTGCGGCTCTGCGGTCCATGCTGCGTCAGGCACCCAACGTGATCATGCTTGGGGAAATTCGTGATCTTGAGACCGCCACGATCGCGATCAACGCTTCACTGACGGGTCACCTCGTGTTTTCAACGCTTCACACCAATGATGCGCCAAGTGCCGTGACACGTTTGATCGACATCGGGGTCAAACCATTCCTAGTTGCGTCGTCAACCCGTTGCCTCATGGCGCAACGACTGGTTCGCAAAATCTGCAAACAATGCACCACCCCCTACGAACCCGAGGACAAGGACCTGCTGGCGATCGGCATCGATCTGGCCTCCAGAAAAGACGCAACGTTCAAGCGGGGTGCCGGTTGCAGTAATTGCAACGGGACCGGTCACCGCGGACGGTTCGGAATATTTGAAATATTTGTCATCGATGACGAAGCTCGCAAACTCATCTACGAAAAAGTTCCGTCCGCGGTTCTCCGGGTGCGAGCGCTGGAGATGGGGATGCGGTCACTCCGGCAGGACGGTGCCCGCAAGGTGCTCGCCGGGCTCACCTCGCCTGCGGAAGTGCTGCGGGCCACAGTGGGAGATGCCGAGGATTAGAGCCGGTGTCCGCATGTGCGTTCAAACCTGAATCCAGTTACTGATTTAATTGCCATGTCTTATTCAATGTCTGATCTGCTGCAGTTGGTGGTCTCCGAGGGGTCCTCGGATCTGCATATTCGCGTGGGCATTCCTCCGGTCATTCGTTTGCACGGTATCCTTCATCGCGTGGACGGCCCGCTCATGAAGTCCGAGGATACGGAAGAACTGATGCGCAGCATCACTTCCGAAGATCACATCCAGCAAGTCCGTGAACGGGGCGGGGCTGACTTCGGTTTCGCCTTCGGCACCGCCGCGCGTTTTCGGGTCAGTGTGTTCAAGGAAAAAGGCAATTTCGCCATGGTTCTCCGGCAGATTCCCACCAAGTTGCTCACCTTGGAGCAGATAGGAATGCCGCCGGCCACCATTCGGGATCTCTGTTGGCGACCGCGTGGTTTGATTCTTGTCACCGGCCCAACCGGGTCCGGCAAGACGACGACGCTCGCGTCCATGATCAACATGATCAATGAAGAGCGTGACGAGGCGCATCTGATTACGGTTGAAGATCCGATCGAGTATTATCACACGCACAAGAAGGCGGTGGTGACCCAGCGCGAAGTGAACGTGGACGTGCCGAACTTCGCCGAGGCGCTGCGCCGTGCCTTGCGGCAGGACCCGGACGTGATCCTCGTTGGTGAGCTTCGAGATCTTGAAACGATGGAAGCGGCCATTACGGCGGCGGAAACGGGTCACTTGGTGTTCGGAACGCTGCATACGACCGGCGCGGCAAAAACCATCGACCGTATCACTCAGGCGTTTCCGACGAACCAACAGGAAATGGTCCGCATCCAGTTGTCCACCGTGCTTCAGGCGGTCATTTCACAGCTGTTGTTGCCCCGCGCGGACAAGCCGGGCCGGGTGGCGGTCTTCGAGATCATGATTAACACTCCGTCGATCGCCGCGCTAATTCGTGATAACAAGACATTCCGGATCAATTCTGACATTCAGACCGGTGCCAAATACGGAATGGTGACCTTGGATGGTTGCCTTATGGGAAAGTACCGTGAAGGGTTGATTTCGCGCGAAGAGGTTCTTACCAAATCCTATGACCCTTCCACGATATTGCTGAAACTTCAGGAATTCGATCTCGAGTCCGGAAACACTCCCGAAGAAGACCCGCAAGAGGCAGCCGAGGAAGAAGAACAAAAGGTTGAGGAGCATTAACGAAAATTATGGCAGACGCAGCATCAGATCCGTTGTTGGCGCTCATTCGCGAGCGCAATCTGATCGATGACCTTCAGCTTGAGGAGGTCAGCGAGGAACATAACCGTACCGGCAAAGCGATCGGAGGTATACTGAACGACATGGGGTTTGTCGATACCTACACCCAGCTGCAGCTGATCGCCGAACACCTCGGCACCGAGGTGGTGGAAATTAACGACGCCGACCTGACGCCCGAAGTTCTCAAGTCCATCCCGGCGGATGTCGCAAAAATGAATCTTTGCCTTCCGGTGGCGGTCTTCGATTCTGTTGTGCGGGTGGCCCTGTCCGATCCGCTGAATCCCCAGATCGTGGATGAAATCGGGTTCACCATCGGCAAGGAGATCCAGCTGGTGGTCGCGGATCCAGACCAAGTCCTGCAGGCGATCAACAAGCATTATTCCGACGAGCTGGGCGGCGCTGGTTTCGAAGAAATTCTTAACGAGCTCGGTGCCAATGAGGATTTCGCCAAGGAGATCGAGGATGTGCAGGAGGGGGGCGGAAACGTCATGGATCTGGCGAATGAAACGCCGATCGTGAAATTCGTGAATCTTGTCCTGATGCAGGCGGTGAAAGACCGGGCGAGTGATATTCACTTCGAGCCGTTCGAAGACGAGTTCAAGATCCGCTATCGTGTGGACGGTGCCCTGTATGAAATGACGCCGCCGCCGAAGCACCTGTCAGTACCCGTCATCTCCCGTTTGAAGGTGATGGCAAATCTGAACATCTCCGAGCGCCGGCTTCCGCAGGACGGCCGCATCAGTTTCAACATGGCCGACCGTCGGATTGATCTTCGTATCTCGACTCTGCCCACCCAGTTTGGTGAATCGGTGGTGCTTCGTGTTCTAGATCGCGATTCTGTCAAACTGGATCTTTCGGTGCTCGGCTTTCCTGAGTTTATCAACGAATACGTAAAGGAGGCGGTCGCCCAGCCCAACGGCATTTTTGTGATCACCGGTCCGACCGGTTGCGGCAAGACCACCACGCTTTACGCCTGCCTCAACCACATCAACGACATCAAGGTGAAGCTGCTGACGGCAGAGGACCCCGTCGAGTATGATGTGGAGGGGATCATGCAGGTCGCCGTCAATGAGGCCGTCGGCATGACGTTCATGCGGGCGCTCCGCAGCTTCCTCCGTCAGGATCCCGACATCATCATGATCGGGGAAATGCGGGATCTGGAAACAGCGCAGATCGCGGTTCAGTCATCTCTTACCGGTCACTTGGTGCTGAGCACGCTGCACACGAACGACGCGCCCGGTGCGGTGACCCGTCTTGTTGACATGGGGGTCGAGCCGTTCCTGATCTCCTCCACGCTGATGGGCGTGCTGGGCCAGCGGCTCGTTCGCACCGTCTGCAAGAAGTGCCGTACGCCGTTCGAACCCACCGAAAGCCAGCTTGACACGTTGAACCTCTCCCCGCACGACATCGGCGAGAAGGTCTTCTATTACGGGCGCGGATGCTCGTCGTGCAACGATAGCGGTTATCTGGGGCGAAAAGGAATCTATGAGTTACTCGTGGTGAATGATATCCTCCGGAACATGATCAACGAGCGCGCCCCGACGGTCGTGCTTCGCCAGAAGGCGATCGAACTGGGCATGATAACCTTACGTGAAGACGGTCTGCGCGGTATTTTTGCCGGCGAGACCACCATTGAAGAAGTCGTGAAGTACACCTGAGAAAGGAAAGACAATGCCAAGATATAGTTACGTAGCGATGGATTCGCGGGGCAAGGAGACGAAGGGAACCCTCGACGTTGCCAGCCAGAACGAAGCCATCAACCGACTCAAGGAAATGGGGTATTTCCCGACCAAGGTGGTCGAGGACAAGGGCAAGGCCAAAGCCGCCAAGGGCGGAGCTAAAGGGAAGAAAAAGGGCGGCCAGATGGAGATCAACATCCCGTTTCTGTCGGGACGGGTCAAGAGCAAGGTCCTCTCGGTATTTACCCGGCAGCTCGCAACGCTGGTCGACGCAGGTCTGCCCCTGCTGCGCGGTTTGCGCGTTCTGGAGAAGCAGGAGGTGAATCCCACCCTCCGTCGCATCATCAACGATCTGGCCATATCGATCGAAGGTGGCAGCACTTTCTCCGAGGGTCTGGCGCAACACCCCAAGATCTTCAACCGTCTGTTCGTCAACATGGTGAAGGCGGGTGAGCTTGGTGGTGTTTTGGAAATCGTTCTGGCACGTCTCGCGGAGTTCATGGAAAAGGCGGAAAAGATCAAGGCCAAGGTCAAAACGGCCATGTTCTATCCGGTCGCGGTGATGATTGTCGCCGTCGGCATTCTGGCCATTTTGCTGGTCTGGGTGGTCCCTCGCTTCAAGTCCATATTTGAAGAGATGCTGAATGGCGCGCCACTCCCCGCATTTACTGAATTCGTGCTGGGCATCAGTGACACGGTCGCCCATAATTTTCTGGCCGTTATCGGTGGCGTGATTGGCTTCTTCCTCTTCCTGACGTTCTTCAAGAAAACAAAGTTCGGTCGGAGGATGATCGACTCGTTCAAGCTTAAGATGCCGGTCCTCGGGTCCGTGATCAGCAAGGTCGCCATCGCGCGATTCACGCGGACGCTGGGAACGCTGGTCAGTTCCGGTGTGCCGATTTTGCAGGCGTTGACCATCGTCAAGGAGACGGCTGGAAATGTCGTCATCGGAAACGCGGTCGCCCAGATTCATGAAAGCGTGAAGGAGGGCGAGACGATCACCGCCCCGCTCGAAGCCTGCAAGGTGTTTCCGCCGATGGTCGTTTCCATGGTGGACGTCGGCGAACAGACCGGTGCGCTCCCGGAGATGTTGATGAAGATCGCCGATAACTACGACGAAGAGGTGGACAACGCCGTGACGGCGATGACATCCCTGCTCGAACCGGTCATGATCGTGTTCCTCGCCGTGATCGTCGGCAGCATCGTCATTGCGCTATTCCTTCCGTTGATCACGCTGATTGATCAGCTGGGCAGCGCGTAGGCTCCTGAAAATCTGAGAAAAGCCCGGCTGGGAAACCAGCCGGGCTTTTTGTTGAATGGGCCGGCTATCCGGACTGGCGGCCCGGTCGCCAGTCGTGGATCCGCAACTGGATCCGGGTCTGGTCCTTGTATTCGTTGATCTCCGGGGTGAATGCGAGATCGAACGTTCCGACGGGCCAATTCTCATTCCCCCCATCCCACCAGATCGCATCCCATTCCCGGCGTCCGTCGGTGACCTGCAGTTTCACATGGCGTCCGTCGTGGCCGATCCGTCGCGGCGCACGGGCGAGCGAAATGTTTGCGAGGTACAGTTTTATGTGGGGATTTGACTGGCCGGTGGGGAGAAGCCGGTCGAGTTCGTGCAATCGATCGAGGGTCAGGTCGTCGCCTTGAACCAGGCAGTCCAGTCTCAGCGGGGGTTGAAGTTGTTCCGGCTTGATCGTGCGGCGGGCGATTCCGTTGAGCCGATCCCGAAGCGCGTCGATCCGGTCCGGATGGACCGAGATTCCTGCGGCCATCGCGTGACCTCCGTGGCGGACAAGCAGATCATCACATTCGCGCAATGCAGCCGCCAGGTCGAAGCCCTCAATGCTCCGGCCCGACCCGCGCCATTCTTCCCCCTCGCCGCCGATGATGAACGTTGGACGGTAGAATTCCCGGAGCACCCGTGAGGCGACGATGCCGACCACGCCGATGTGCCAGTAAAGGCCGCTTTCGACGATCACGTAATCGCGCTCCGGATCGAACCGGGCGCGGACCTGACTGGAGGCTTCGTCGCTGATGCTTCGTTCAACGGTCTGCCGTTCGCGATTGCGGCTGTCCAGGCTCTCCGCAATTCGGCGGGCGTCATCAAGATTGTCCGAGATAAGAAGTTCCAACGCCTCCGACGCATTTTCCATCCGGCCGGCGGCGTTGAGCCTCGGCGCAAGTTGGAATCCAACTTCGTGCGGTTTGATCTCCTCGCCGGTGCGCGCGACTTCCTTCAGCGCGACGAGCCCGGGCCGGATCGTGGTGTTGATTCGTTGCAAACCGGTGCTGACGAGAATTCGGTTTTCGCCGGTCAACGGCACGATGTCGGCAATGGTTCCGAGTGCGACGAGATCCAGTAGCAGACGGAGGTCGTAGTCGACCGCGGTGGCAATCCCTAGTTCACGTCCGCGCTTGACGAGCGCGTGCGCGAGTTTGAAGGCGAGTCCGACGGAGCAAAGTTCACGAAACGATGGCTCATTCGCAGCCGCGGTTTGTGGATTCACCAGGGCGACCGCCGGTGGTGCAGGGGAGGAGACCTGATGGTGATCGAGAACGATCGTGTCGATGTTCTTTTCGCGCAGCCACTGGATGGTGATGGTGGCGGTTGATCCGCAATCGACCGCGAGCAACAGGTCGACGGAAAATTTTTCTAGGCAGTTCGACACGCCGTCCTGGCTGAGTCCGTAGCCTTCGTCAAAACGGTGGGGCAGATAAAAATTTACCTTCCAGCCCAGCGCTTTGAAAACCTCCAGCAGCAATGTCGTGGACGTGACTCCATCCACATCGTAGTCGCCGAAGATGACAATGGACTCGCTGCGTTCCCGTGCGACAAACAGGCGGTCGACGGCGGCGCCCATGTCGGGGATGAGCAGCGGATCGCGGAGGTGCTTGAGCCGGGGTTCGAGGAAGTGGTCGATTTCCTCCGGCTCGCTGAGTCCGCGGTTCAGAAGACATTGGGCGAGCAGGGGGGAGATGTGGCATTTGCCGGACAGCAGTTCAGCCAGGGCGGGTTGGGCGGGCGCGACGGTCCAGCGATACTTCATAGATGCGATTTAACCATTTCCCAGATCTCCCTCCAATAAATAAGGATCTTGCCGATGCTGAAGACCAGGAACGCGAAGAACGCGATGTTGCCGACCACGGCGACGTAGGCAAACCAGATCAGGACGCCGTCCTCCTCCATCATGCTGAGGCAGAGAAGAATGATGGCGATGGCCGGGACGCTGTTGGTGAACGGAATGAACGGCGGCAGCGGCAGGCAAAGACAGAACGCCAGCACGGCGATGATGCCGCAGTTGATCCAACGAGACGGGTGTGAGGAGAGCCAGCGATCACGGCGGGGTTTCACCCAGCGCTCCAGACGCTTGAGCATTCTGATGCTGCCGCCCAGGATTCGTTGTTTGAAGGATTCGGGCAGGACGCGATCACCGATTTTTTTGGGAAGACGGGATGGCAATTCCAGGGCATGCCGTATCGCGAGTGTCATCATGATCAGTCCCATCGGGGTGCTGAGGCCGAGGAACGGGGTCGGCAGGAGGAAGGGCAGGCAGATGGTGATGATCAGCAGAAACACGCCGCGGCCTTCGGTTCGTGAAAGGAGCAGGTTGGCGGTGAGCGGCTGGTCCCCGGTCTCGGTCTCCAGCAGTCTCTTCAGGAGCGAGGACAACGGTTCGTGATGAACTTGGGCGTCGTCGTCGGAAGACGGTTCCAGCTGCTTTGGCTCGGGAGTTTTCACTCTGTCGATCGGTCCAAGGCCGGCGGTTTGCGAACCCCTCGGGAGGCGATGAGGGAGATCAACACCGACAGCCCGATCAGGCTGGCCACAACGATCAACGAAACGTTTGGATCAATTTTAATCTCCCAGATGACTGCGAGCATCTTGGCCCCGATGTAGATCAGCACCAGTGACAGGCCATATTTGAGATAGTGGAAATACTCGATCATCCCAGCGAGGACGAAATAGAGGGAACGCAGCCCGAGGATTGCGAACACGTTTGACGTGTAGATGATGAATGTCTTCTGGGTGACGCCGAAAATCGCCGGGATAGAGTCCACGGCGAAGACGACGTCCGTGGTTTCGACCATGACCAGCACCACGGCGAGCGGTGTGAGAAACAGGCGTCCGTTGACATGGCGGGTGAAGTGTTGCCCGTGATATTCGTTCGTCACCGGGAAGAATTTTTTCACCAGTCGCACCACCGGGTTTTTCTCGGGGTGAACGCCATCGTCATCGGTGAAGATCATCTTGATCCCCGTGAGGACGAGGAATCCGCCGAAGAAGTAGAGGATCCAGTGGAAACGCGCCACAAGTGTGGCGCCCACGCCGATCATCACGGCCCGCATGACGAGGGCGCCGAGAATGCCCCAGAACAGCACGCGATGCTGATGTTCCAGTTTGACTTTGAAAAAGCCGAAGATCAGCGCGATGACGAACACGTTGTCCATCGACAACGAAAGCTCCAGGATGTAGCCGGTGACAAATTCGGTGCGGGAATCGGCGGGGACGATGAAATAGGCGAACGCCATCGCCAGGCTGAACCACAGCGTGGTCCAACCGAGGGCTTCACGGAATTTGACGACGTGCGCCTTGCGATGGAAGACCCCGAGATCGAGGGCCAGAAAAAACAAAACGGCTCCAATGAACCCGGTCCAATGGAGCCATGTAATGTCGGTGATGCTCGTCATTCAGGCGGTCACGCGCCGGCGCTCTGCGCATCCACGCCGATCACGTTGGTCGGCGGCTGGGCGATCATCGGGCGCTCGCCTTTGTTCCACCAGAGAACGATCGCGCAGGCGATGTAGATGGACGAGTAGGTTCCGGCGATGATGCCGATCAGCAGGGAGAACGAGAAGTCGCTCAGTCCCGAGCCTCCGAAGAGGTAGAGAGCGAGCGCCGAGAGAAAGGTGGTTCCTGAAGTGATCACCGTCCGGCTGAGCGTTTCGTTGAGCGCCTGGTTCATCAAGTCTTTGAACGAACCGCGGACGCCCAGTTTCAGATCTTCACGAATCCGGTCGAAGATGACGATCGTATCGTTGATGGAGAAACCGACGATGGTAAGCAACGCGGCGACCATCGGAGCGCTGATCTGTTTACCAACCATCAGATAGACGCCGACCATGATGAGGACGTCGTGCAGCGTAGCCAGCACGGCCCCGAGTGCGAAACTGAATTCATAGCGCAGCGCGACGTAGATCATGATGAAGAACAGTGCCATGACGATCGAAATGATCGCGGAGCGTTGAATCTCCGATCCGATTGACGGTCCCGTGGAACTCGAACTATTCATCTTAAACCCGGCTGACGGGAAGTCTTTCGTCAGCGTGTTCACAATCAGGTTGATGGTGCTTTCGACTCGATTCCCTTCCGGGACATCCTTGTTGCTGATCAGCGCGGTCTTGATGGCGAGCCGTTCGTGTCCCGAGGTCAGATCGGTCTGATACTGGACGGTGGGCTCCGTTGCAAGAGCCTGCTTGATGGAGGCGCTGATCTGATCTTGATCGACCTTTTTATCATCGGCAAAATCGAAACTGATTTCCACGCCGCCCTTGAACTCATGGTTCAACGCATTTTCTCCACGGACAAAAACTCCGTATCCCATGCCGATGAAAATGACGAGCCAGGACGCAATGAACGCGGGCTTCGCCAGCTTCAGGAAGTTGATCTTGGTATCGCCGAAGAACGACAGCATCTTCAGGCTTTTCAGAATGTTCTTCTCGATCAGCAAGTCGAAGACCAGGCGGGTGAATACCAGTGCCGTAAACATGCTCGCGATCAGACCGATGGTAAGCGTGACGCCGAAGCCTTTGATGGAGCCGGTGCCCATGAAAATCAGAATGACGGACGCGATCAACGTCGTGATGTTTGCGTCGAAGATCGTTCCGAACGCCTTGTCGTAACCCGCATTGATGCTGCCCCGGAGAGATTTGCCCGCCTTCAATTCCTCGCGGATACGTTCGAAGATCAGGACGTTCGCGTCCACCGCCATGCCGATCGTCAGCACGATACCGGCGATGCCGGGCAAAGTGAGCGTCGCCTGGATTGAGCAGAGCACGCCCATCAGGATAATCAGGTTGAGCAGGACTGCGACATTCGCGATCATGCCGCCGACCATGTAGTAGACCAGCATGAACACGACAACGAACGCGAGACCGATCAGGGCGGCGCGCATGCCGCTCGCGATGGTCTCGGCCCCGAGCGTCGGGTCGACGCTGCTTTCCTGAAGGATCTGCAACGGCGCCTGCAGGGGATTCTCCAATGCATTGGCGAGGTCCATTGCTTCATTGGTGGTGAACGAACCGGAAATGACACCGCGACCGCCCGCGATAGCTCCGTTGATCACCGGTGCTGACTGGAGGTGCCCGTCCAACACGATGGCCATTTGCCGACCGATGTTGGCCCGGGTGACCTGAGCGAAAATATCCGCTCCTTCCGAATCGAACTCGAACAGAATTTCTGGACTCCCGGTGAATTGATCCCTCGACATGTAAGCCTTGACGACCTGCTGGCCGCTCAGTTCGACCCGTTTGCCGTCGATGGTTCCCGACGCCCGCTTCCGCTCGACGAGCAGCGCGCTGGAGGATTTGTTGCCGTTGTTGTCGACCCGCGTTTCGATCAGTCGCTCATAGCCCGGAACGATCAGGCCCTGCTGCAGCAGGGAGCCGCTGTCCGGATGAACGAAACGAAACTCAAGAAACGCGGCCTTCTGGATGTTCTGACGCGCGCTGTCCATTTCTGACGCGCTCAGGCCGGGCAGCTGGATCTGAATGCGGTCCTCGCCGACGGGCTGGATGACGGGTTCCGCGACACCGAGGGCATCGACGCGCCGACGCAGGACTTCCACTGCTTGGGAAAGGGCGGCTTCGCGCTCAAACGCCTGAACCGCCACGCTCACCTCGTTGGTGGCGTTGGGGTCGGACGACTTGAGGGCGTCGGTGTTCATCCCGAGGAGGAAGGAGGTGCCACCCTTGAGGTCGATGCCGAGCCGGATCTTGCCGGAGGCTTCACGCTGGACCTTATTCAGGATGTAGGCGTTGGCGTTGACATCGATGCCCGGGTTGTACTGGGGGAAATAATTGGTCAGCTGCGTGATGCCGGCGGCGGCCAGCAGGTTCGCGTATTCGGAACCGATCTGGGCCACCTGTTTTTCGCGGGCGACCGACACGATTTGACTGAACTGGTCGTTCTTGTTCACCGCCATGTTCTCGAATTCCGTGATGAGATCACGGTCGTTCGGCGGGATCATTTCAAAGACCGCCCAGATCACAATGAACAGGACTGTCACCCATCGCCAGAGATTGTTACGCTTCATGAATAAATCGAAGTTGAACTGGAAAAATAGAAAATAATCACTCGCCTGCTTTAGCGCCCGCTCGCTCCTTGATTTCGGTCACCGAGGAGATCAGGACCTCCAGCTTGGAATCGGACGAGCGGATGGAGACGATCTGATCCTTGACGTTGACGACGGTGCCAACGATGCCGCTGGAAGTCACCACTTTGTCGCCGCTCTTCACGGTCTTGAGAAGTGCAGCGTGCTCCTTGGCTTTTTTCTGCTGTGGCCGGATCAGCACAAAATAAAACATGAAGCCCATGATCGCCATCATTCCCAGCATTTGAACCATTTGACCGGTTGCGTTTGGTTGGGTGCCGGGCTGGCTCGCAGCCGGTGCGAGTGCGAAAAATGTATAAACGTTGGACAATATCATAGCTGCCTGTGCAAAGGCGGGTAAATCTAGGGATGGCATCGGGTTTGGCAAGCATTACCTTGGCAAAAACGCCCGGTTTTGGAGCAGAACCAAACAGCTCCCGGTCCGCTCGCCTTGGTCCGCTAAAAGCGGTGAGGGTGCGAGGGAAATTGTGGAGAGAAAAAATCAATGGGCGGCCCCGTTTCCAACAACCGTTCTCAATCCTGCCCCTCATTATAAGTATCGCTGTTCGACGAGCGGGACACGGCGGGGCGGTAGGGACCGTCACTCCGTGCGGTCCGCCGATGGGCTTTGAGATTCCCGGACGGTCTCGCGCTTGGTGTCATTGTATTCCTGTCCGGCTTCGAATGGTACGCGCGGAGCAACACGCCCTACCCTCCGACGTGATTCTGAGCCGACGGTCGTCGCCTCATCCACCGGCTCGTTCATTACTTGCTTCTTTTACCCCACGCTTTCAATCGCACCCAGGGCGAAACCGCATTGTGGACATCGGCTTCGGTCTCCTCTAGCCTCCGGCGCTCATGTCGCGGCTGCCGTTTGAGTTTTTCCTCGCCCTCCGATACCTGCGTCCGAAAAGGACGTTCGTGTCGGTGATCACCTTGATCTCCGTGTTGGGGGTGACGCTCGGCGTGGCGGTGCTGATTATCGTGATCAGCGTGATGACTGGTTTCGACAAGCAGTTGCAGGAGCGCCTGCTGGGATTCGATTCACACATGAAGATCTTTCAGCGGAATCTCGAAACCGCCGGAACGGAGCCGCTGGACAACTGGCAGGATGTGCTGAAGCTCGTGAAAGAACATCCGGACGTGGTCGGTGTCGCCCCGACCGTGTTGAGCAAGGTGATGATTGAAACCCAGCCGGACGCGGGCTCCGGGTTGATCGAGGCCCCGATCATTCGAGGGATCGCCCCGGAGTTTGAGGCGACCGTGAGTGATCTCTTGAAAGACGTGGTTTACGGCGAGCCTGATCTCGCGGGGCACTCGATGATCATGGGGATCGACCTTGCCAGTCTTCTCCGCGTGCGGGTCGGCGACCGGGTCGCAGTCTATTCACATCACGCACTTCTTCGGATGAAGGAAAGCAAGGGCGAGGAGATCGTTCCCGCCGATGATTTCCTGATCACCGGAATTTTCGACGCCGGGATGTGGGATTACAACTATAACGTGGTCGCGATGAGTCTGGGCAGCGCACAGGGTTTGTTGGGCATGGACGGCTCCGTTTCCGCGCTCACCGTCCGGTTGAATGATCCGATGAAGGTCAGCCGGGTCCAAGCCGAACTTCAGTTGAAACTGGGCGCGCACTACCGCATCACAACCTGGATGCAGGAGAACAGCGTGATTCTGACGGCGTTGCAGGTGGAGAAGAACATGATGTTCTACATCCTGTTTTTCATCATGATCGTGGCCGCATTCGGCATCATGAATTCACAGATTACCTTCGTCGTTCAGAAGACCCGTGAGATCGGGATGTTGAAGGCGCTCGGGACCAGCCGGTTAAGCATTGTCGTCCTGTTTCTCACCCAAAGTTTCGTGGTCGGCGTGGTCGGCGTGTCGGTCGGTTTCGGCATGGGCATCCTGATGCTCAAATATCGCAACGAGTTTCTGGACGTGATGAACCGATGGACCGGCCTGGAATTGTTCCCGGCGTCGACCTATCAGTTTTCACGTCTGCCGGCCGTGATCGATTCCGGTGATATCACCATTATTTGTGGCAGCGCGTTGATCATCTGCGTGTTGGCCGGGGTTATTCCTGCGTGGACGGCCGCCCGTTTGCGACCCGTTCAGGCGTTGCGCAACGACTAATTATTTCATGACGAGTTCAGATCAACCGTTCCTCTCAGCGACCGATATCCACAAAAGTTACGCGCTGGAAAAGCGCAGTCTGGAAGTGCTGTGCGGCGTGTCGTTGGACGTGCGTCGCGGTGAGTTTGTGGCGTTGCGAGGAACGTCCGGGGCGGGCAAAAGCACGCTGCTTCACCTGCTCGGCGCGTTGGACGTTCCGAACCGGGGCGATGTCCTGATCGACGGAAAAAATCTGGCGCGATCCAGCGAAAGCGAACTCTGCCGACTACGGAACCGGATGATCGGTTTCATCTTTCAGGCCTATCATCTTCTCCCCGAACTCAACGCGCTCGAGAATGTCTGCATTCCAGCCCGCATGGCGCGGGTGTCTCTTTCTGAGGCAGAGAAGAACGGCCGGGAGCTGCTCGGACGCGTGGGACTCGGCGACCGGATGAACCATCGTCCATCCGAACTGTCGGGCGGCGAACAACAGCGGGTCGCCATCGCCCGCGCCTTGGTGAACAATCCCGAGCTGATCCTCGCCGACGAGCCCACTGGGAACCTCGATTCCCACACCGGCGGGGAGATTATCCGGTTGCTTTGCGACTTGCGGGCGGAGCGGGATGTGACATTAATTATCGCCACGCACGACGAAGGTGTGGCCCGGTTCGCACCGCGGTTGGTGGAACTCGTTGATGGAAAAATAGTTGGCGCGACCGAATTCGGCACTTGATTCGCTCTGCGCGATCCCGGAAAGCGGCATGAAGAAGATTCTGATCATCGAAGACGACCCGATCATAGGGAAAATCTACCACTCGTATTTCAAAAAATCCGGGTTCGAAGTGGAGCTGGCTGCGGACGGCCAGGAGGGTTACTACAAGGTTCAGCAGGGCAAGTTCGACGGGTTGTTGCTGGACCTGATGCTGCCCCACATGAGCGGACTGGACATTCTCCGGAAGATTCGTGCGCAGAAATCATTTCAGAAACTGATCGTCGTGGTCTTCTCCAATTCCTTCATGTCGGAAATGTTCGACTCCGCCAATGAAGCCGGCGCAAATCGCATTTTCCACAAATCCAATCTGACCCCCCGTGATCTTGTCGAAGTGGTGAATCAGGAGTTCTTCCTGGCGAGCAGTCCGGCGGCTGCCGCGAAGGCGGATCCGGAATCCGAAGGCCTCGGTATGGAGCGGACGTCAGGCCCGAGAGAAATCGATTCCTACCGGCAGGAACTCATCCAGACGTTTCTGAAGAAAGCGCCGGAGTCGCTCGAGACACTCGAACGCGCCTGCGTGGATTTTCTGGAGACGAAGAATCCTGGCGAGGTGCCAGCGATGTTGCAGGAGCTGTATCGCAAGCTGCACGCGTTCAGCGGCGTGGCGGGATTGGCCGGATTGAAGCGGCTCGGCGAATTATGCACGGCCATGGAGGCGCTGCTCATCGAGATGCACCAGAACCCGGGGGCCAACACCGCCTCCACGCGGCGCACCGTCAGGCGCGCCATCGATTTTCTCAAGAAGCGTTTCCGGGATCTGGCGCAATTCCCGGAGTCAGCGGACCGTTCCGCCCGCGTGCTTGTCGTGGATGACGAACTGATGTCGCGCCGGGCCGCATCGTTCGCCCTGGACATCAGCGGTTTGGAGGTGGCGACTCACGAGGACGCCCGCGCCTCGCTGGAATTGCTGTCCAAGCGATCTTTCCACCTCGTCGTGCTTGACGAGAGCATGCCGGGTTTGACCGGTTCCCAGATGCTCGGCCAGCTCCGTCAGGGTCCGCCGAATCAAAACACACCCGCCATCGTGATTCTTGGTGACGCGGAATTTCGCGCCCGAGCCGAGGAGCATCTCGCTCCAAATCTTGACCTGATCGCGAGACCGTTCCCGTTTTCCGAGCTCGCGGTCAAAGCCTTGTCCATGTTGTTGAATCATCAGATATTCGACGTGAAACCGTTGAAAATGTCCGCCGAACGCTGATTGAGAAACGCCGGGTCAACTTCACTGCCTGCGGACGGATTCAGATCAGGAACAGGCCCCCTCACCCCCCCGATCCTCCCGGCGGTCGGCTCCGATTCGCCGGTTGATCGCGCAAGCGTTTCCGCCTGCGACTGTTGCCTCAGTCCACAAACGCCGTGCCCGTGTTGAATGGACGTGGTCGGCGTGCCGTCATGACAGGTAATAATATTGACCGCTCTTATGTCTTCGTTAATCTCGCGTCAATACCTGTTGTTGCAAAACATGCCGAAAAATAAATCTATGAAAAACCATTCATCTCCAGAAGAGAAGGCGACTGAATCACGTCGTTCTTTCATCAAAAAATCTGCCACGGCCGCCGCAGTGGTGGCTGCGAGCAAGTCTTTCATCACGCCGGTCTACGGTCAGAATCAGGCGCCGTCGCCGGGCCGCGTCATCGGTGCCAACGACCGGATCAGCGTCGGGTTTGTCGGTGTGGGCGGGCAGGGCATGGCCCACGTCCGCAGCATGACCGAGCATGCCGGCGAGAACAACGTGGACTTCAAGGCCACCTGCGATCTCTGGACCAAGCGGATCGAGAATTCCAAGGCCTACATCACGGATCAGATTTCCGGCGCCAAGGTCGATGGTTATGACGACTACCGGAAGCTACTCGAACGAAAAGACATCGACGCGATCTGCTGCTCGACCGTTGATCACTGGCACACAGCGGTGACCGTGGATTCCATGAATTCCGGCAAGAGCGTGTATGTCGAGAAGCCGATGACCCGCTACCTGAGCGAGGCGTTTGACATCTATGACACGGCCAAACGCACCGGGAAAAAGGTGCAGGTCGGTTCCCAGGGAAGCTCTGATCTGAAATACCACAAGGCTGCTGAACTTGCGCGGGCCGGTGATCTCGGCCCTCTGGTTCTCCTTCAGGGTTCCTACATGCGAAACAGCCTGAAGGGCGAATGGAACTACACCATCGATCCGGATCTGCGCCCTGACAATTGCGATTGGGAACGCTGGATGGGACCGGTGCATGACAAGATCCCGTTCAACGCCGCCCACTTCTTCCGCTGGCGCAAATTCTATCCGTACTGCGGCGGATTGCTCGGTGACCTCATGCCCCATCGCGTTCATCCGTTGATGATCGCAACCGGCAATCCCGAGTTCCCGACCCGTGTCGTCTGCCTCGGCACCAACGCGTTTGACACCGATAAGGGCACCCCGGGAGCTGAAAAGCGCAGCGTCGATGAGAACACCCAGCTGATCGCCGAGTTCCCGTCGGGAATGAACATGATCATCACCAGCTCGACCGTGAACGAGCAGGGCTGGACCGACACCGTTCGGGGACAAAAGGCCACGGTTTATCTCGGTGGCAACAGTGTTGAACTCCGTCCGGAACGCCCGTATTCCGACGAGATCGATCCTCAGACCTTCAACAATGTCGGAGCCGGTGAGAGCATTCATTTCCACGAGAAAAACTTCTTCGACTGCATCCGGTCGGGTAAAGAACCGAATGCCGGTCCCGAACTCGCCGTTCGAGTTCAGACCGTCCTCTCCCTCGCAGAGATGTCCGACCGCATGAACATCATGTGCCTCTTCGACGAGAAGACGCGCAAGATCACCACGGGCGACGGAAAAGTAGTGGACCCGATCACCTACGGCACCCTGCCGTTGAGCTGATCCGAAGTTTTGATCCTTTGAAACGGCAGGTTCTGCAAGCGCGGAACCTGCCTTTTTCTTGATGAAAAGTTCATCGACAGCGCTCGTCACCGTCGCCCGCGAAGCGATGGCCACGCGGTTTGAAATCGCCCTGCACGGCGAAAATCTAGTGAATCTTCGGGCCGCTGCCGAGGAGGCGCTGGACGAAATTCAACGTGTGGAAGCGATGCTCAGCTGGCGCAAACCGACCAGCCCCGTCGCGCTGATCAACGCACGCGCCGGCCACGAGTCCGTCCGTGTGAACCCTGAACTGTTTCGTCTGCTGGAACGCTGCCGTGAACTGTGGGAACAAACCAACGGGGCGTTTGATATCACCGTCGGTCCGCTCATGCGGGCCTATGGATTCCACAAGGACGGTCGCCAGTTCACCGACGAATCTGCACTCGCCGAGGCACGCGCCGCCTGTGGAATGCAACACCTGCAACTGGACAAAGCCGGATTGACGGTTCGCTTTGCGCGACCGGGCATGCACCTTGATTTTGGAGCGGTGGGAAAAGGATACGCGCTCGATCTCGCGGTGGAGATTTTTCGGGAGACCGGAATCGAACACGCACTGATTCACGGCGGGACGAGCTCGGTCTGCGGGATCGGCCATCCGCCCGACGCGGATTGCTGGAAAATCGCCGTTGAATATCCGCCCGGCGAAAATGCCGATGAACCACTTCCGGTGTTGAGTGTCGTTGAACTTCGCGACCGCGCGTTGTCCGTGTCCGCAGTCTGGGGCCGGGTGTTTCGTATCGGACAGGATGTGTTTGGTCACGTGATCGATCCGCGCACCGGCGCACCGGCTCAACGCGCGCTCCTCAGCATTTGGACTTCAGAAACCGCCACGGAAGCCGATGCCCTGAGCACCGCCCTGTTGACAGAGGGGTGCGATGGCGTGGCGGATTTGAGTGCGTCCCATCCTGGATCAACGGGCCTGGTGTTGGCCGAAGGTGAAGAATCATTTGAGATTCGCTCACACAATATCGAGTGGTTGCCGCAACCCCGAAAAGCGGACGCGAATTAGCCCGTTGCAATAATCTGCACAGCAACTTACTTTTTTCCCGATGCTGGATGACCGTCCTTATATGCGCTCCGAATACCGCCCCTACCGGGCCGGTGGAGCCATGCCGTTGTGGCAGATTCTCATCATCATCAACATCGCCGTTTTTCTGATCCAGATGATGTTTGAAGGGGGCAATCCGGAGCGTGCCCTGTGGATCAATTCACATTTTGCACTGAGCCTGAACGGCCTTCTGCACGGATACGTGTGGCAGCTGGTGACCTATCAGTTCATGCACGCCAACATCATTCATCTGGTGTTCAACTGCCTCGGCCTTTATTTCGTCGGTCGGATCGTTGCTTCGATGTTAAGCCGAAAAGCGTTTCTAGCCCTTTTTTTTTCCGGCGGTATCATCGGTGGTTTTCTACAGGCGTTGTCGGGGCTGGTCCCGGCGCTCGGAGCCGCACCCACGGTGGGTGCATCGGCGGCCGTCATGGCATTGCTGGGAGCGTTCTGCCTTCAGTTTTATCATCAACGTTTTCAGATGATGTTTCCCCCTGTCACATTGAGCGGGAAACACCTCTTGATCGTCGTCGCGATTTTCGATGCGCTCGGAATCCTGATGGGCGACCGGGGCGTCGCCCACTTCGCGCATCTCGGCGGACTCGCGACCGGTGTTCTCTTCATCAAGTACGGCTGGCAGCACCGAATCCCGGAGTTCAAATTTGGCGGATCCTCGACCTCCGGGAAACGAAATCGCGAAGCAAGCCGACCGACCCGAACCGTGAATGCGAGAGTGACCATCGTCAAGGAAGACGGATCCGCCGCCTCGCAAAGCGGCACTGATTTCATGTCCAAAGAAGTGGATCCGATCCTCGAAAAAATCTCCGCCCACGGCATCCACAGCCTCACCGATCGCGAAAGGGAGATTCTGGAAAAAGCGCAGAAGCAAATGTCGAAACGTTGAGCGGATGATTCCGCTCTCGACGTGACATTTCCCGCTGATTAACCTGCGCGGCTTTATGATTCCGCGTTATTCACGTCCTGAAATGCGGTCCATTTGGACCGATGAAAACAAACTCCGTATCTGGCTCCAGATCGAACTCCTCGCCTCCGAAGCGCTTGCCAAATCCAAGGTTGTCCCCCAGGAGGACTACCTTCGCTTGAAGAAGGGCGCGGAGAAATGGGTGTCCGATTTGCCCGGTCTGGTCGCTCGCCAGAAGGAGTTGGAAAAGACGCTGAACCATGACGTCATTGCCTTCACCACCGCCATCGCCGAGAAGATCAATCACAAGGCCAGCCGTTGGTTGCACTTCGGCCTGACGAGCAGCGACATCGGTGACACCTGCCTCGCCCTTCAGATCACGCAGAGCGCCGACATCCTGATCAAGGACGTGAAAACCGTCCGCAAATCGATCGCGAAACAGGCGCGCAAATACAAGTTCACGCCGTGCATCGGACGCAGCCACGGCATCCACGGTGAACCGACCACGTTCGGTCTGAAGATGGCTTTGATGTATGACGAGTTCGGTCGCGCCCTGCGACGACTTGAGTCCGCACGCTACTCGATTGCGATCGGCAAATTGTCCGGTGCGGTTGGAACCAACGCGCATCTTTCGCCGAAGGTTGAAGAACACGTTTGCAAGAAACTCGGTCTTCGCGTCGCCCCAATCGCCACTCAAGTTGTGCAACGAGACATTCACGCCGAGTTCATGTGTGCACTGGCGTTGGTCGCCGCGAGCATCGAGCGCTGGTCCGTGGAGTTTCGTCACCTGCAACGCACTGAAGTTCTGGAAGCCGAGGAACCGTTTACCGTCGGGCAAAAAGGCAGCAGCGCGATGCCGCACAAACGCAACCCGATCACCTGGGAACGACTCACCGGACTGGCCCGCGTGATCCGTGGCAACTCGGTTGCCGCGCTGGAGAACGTTGCGCTCTGGCACGAACGCGACATCTCGCACAGCTCCGTCGAGCGCATCATTTTTCCGGATTCCTGCACGTTGCTCGACTACATGTTCCATCTCCTGACACGCATGATGGACGGCCTCGCCGTGTATCCGGCGAACATGAAGAAGAACCTCGGCATCAGCCTCGGCATGTGGAACAGCCAGACCGTCCTGCTCGCACTGATTCGAAAAGGTCTGACTCGTGAAGACGCCTACAAACTGGTTCAGGACACCGCAATGAAAACGTGGGCCGTCAAACACGCCGGCCGCGACGACGCCGATTTTGTCGAGCAACTCAAATCCGATCCCGCCGTCGCCAAACATTTCAAGGACGGCGAACTGGAGAAACTCTGCTCGCTTGACTTCCACATGAAGGAAGTGAACAACCGCTTCAAGTTGGTGGGGCTTTGAGGTCTTTATGAAGAGCCCGCGATGCATCGTCATTGCCGGTTCCAACGGGGCGCGAAAGACCACGTTTGCACGGGAGTATCTTCCCAAAGAAGCGGCGGGTTATCGCATCGAAATGATCTTCCTCCGTCTGTCCTTAACGCAACTCGCTGTGCGCCGTATCGCCGCCCGGGTGAGACAGGGTGGGCACAACGTTCCGCGCGCTGACGTCCTCCGGCGTTTCATTCGTGGCTGGGAGAATTTTCAGAGCAGTTACAGCAAGCTTGCCGACAGTTGGGAAGTGTATGACAATTCGCGGCACAAACCGGAACTGCTGGAGATCGGCCCATGAATAAAGCAACTCAGCCAAAACGCCCAAAACTCCGCCTCACGCCCGTCGGCCGGGCGTTGCGTCGTGCCGGACAGGCCGCGCGCAAAACCGCCCGAGCCCACGGCACGCCGGTGTATGTCTGCCAGGACGGCAAAGTGGTGGCGGAGAAGCCTTAAACGTAAAATCGGAGATGAGAACCACGGAAGGCACGGAAAACACGGATCAGGAATGGATTGTACCTGCGGGGCCATTCTCCCGCCGGGTGTTTCACGCGGTTCACCCAACTCCATGATTTTCTGTGTTGATCTGTGCCATCTATGAATTCGATTTGAACCCTTCAAACATGCCGGTGACTCGAACCCGTAAATCCAAAATTATCCATGCCTAAAACTGTATCCCCTCCGAGTCTTCCTCCAGAAACGTGGCGGGCGTTGCTTTCCGCGTCGTCCGATTTCTCCGCGCTTAAACCGTGGGAATTTGTTTACGACTGTGAACCGGTGGGGTTGATCGATCCGGTCACCGGCGAGACGTGCATTGGGAACGTGCTTGGCAATGCTGGCGAAGTATTTTCTGCCATTTTTTATCGCCGCGAAGGGTTGCGCTGGATTCTCTCCATGCTGGCGGATCCGGTCGAACCGGAGGACATCAACCTGGCCGACGGGATCGACTGTCTCCAGGTGGAGTTCGTAACCAAACGTGAACTCTGGAAGGAGGATCTCGCCGCCCTCAAATCGGTGGGGTTCAAGCCCGTTGGACGCGGCATGGTCTGGCCGCAGTTCCGGACTTTCGAACCGGGCTGGCATCCGTGGCACATCAACGAAACCGAAGCGGGTCAGATCCTGGCCGACCTGCCGCGCCTGACCTCCTTCTGCCGGTTGCTCATGGATCATCGCGGCCTGTTCGAGAATCGCGATCCCACCGAGATTCCCTTCCTCCCGAGGACGCTGCCGGATCGTCCTCTGGTTCCGGAAGATCTGGATTGGCGTCCTTTGTTGGTGCCGCCGTCGACGGGGCTGGAGCCGTTCCAGGCTTCGACCGATCAGCTCGATGAACTGCGGGCCCTCAAGCGGTCCGCGTCGTTCGCCTGCGAATTCGATTGCACGATGTTACCAGGCGGTTCCTTTCTTAAAAACGGGCGGCCCTGCTTTGGCCGGTTCAGCCTGCTGGTGGAAAGGAAGCACGGCAGCGTTGTCGGCATGGATATGGCCAGCGGCGCGATTGCCACGGGCGAAGCGGCCGGGCACGCCCTGGTCAAAGCGCTGTTGATGGCGCAGCAACTGCCGGAGACGATTTACATCGGAGGCGAACGTCTCCAGCCCGTTCTACAGCCACTCTGTGATCAGTTGAAGATCACGCTGCGCGTCGTCGGTTCGCTGCCCATGCTGGACCAGGCCGTTGCAGATCTTGGCGAGCATATGATGGGTGAGAAGTCGTGAGGATCTTGAAAGCGATGCCCTTTGAAGCGGGTTGCTTTTGCTCCCTTCCGAATGAAGCCTCGATCCATTGTGGAACCGGCCCGTGATCGGATGATCCCGCGTAAGGTCACCATTACGCTGCACCGAGAAATTTTTGGACCGTGAACTGGCTGCTTGTTTGTGGCTGCCATATCCGCTAGATTTCCGATGCAGATGACGACGCAAAACATTCCCGTTCAAATAGGCCCCGCCCGGTTGGAACTGGCCCGTCGGGCGTTCAAGGAGTTTTATGCGCAATGCTTCTGGTCGTCTGATCCCACTTTGATCGTGGAGGAGGCTGATATTCCCTGGATCATGCGCAACCTGCGCTTACACGGCGGACATGAAGGGTACCGAATCGTGTCCGAACTATGCCGTTAGGAGATTTTGAACGCGAGGTGGTAAGGCTGTCCTGGTCAAGGCGCCGGGAGTTTCTCCAAAATCAATGTGATGCTGGATGACGATCAACAATACTGTTTGAAAGACGACGAGTTGAAGCTTTTCTTCGACCGGCTGTTTCCCCACGGCATCGTCGGCCCGGACGTGCTGGCCGAACTGGCGCCGGATGGATGGGAGCGATCGCCGTTGCTGGCGTGTTTTCATCCGTCACCGGAGCAGGTGCTTCAGGAGAAACTCCAGTGGTATCGGGACCCGAATGACACGGACAGCCTGTCCCGCGACAAAACGCCGGATGATTCCGAAGACGAACCGAAACCGAAACCGACGCTCGAAAGTGTTCTCGCGGATTGGACGGAGAAACCGGTCGATGTGACCGGAGAAGTGACGCGGCTGGTGGGGCGTTGTCTGTGGGATGTGTTCGTGTATATGCACGAGGTGCTGGCCGCGGACGGGAGGTTGGTGGATCTCATTTCGTTCCGCAAGTCGGGCGCCTTCATCGCCAGCTTTGTGGATGGAAGCCTGGACGAAGATGTGGACGAAGATTCGGACGATTGGTGGGATCACGATTTCAAGCGTTTTTACCAGTCCACGAGCTGGCTCTCGGGTTCGGAAATTGGCGATTATGCCGATCTCACGCCGGTTTACGCGATGATCTTCCGTCGGCTCAAATCGGTGGACGCGGACTGGGTGCATCACTTTCCAAAAATGACGGTGGTGGGTTGCGGTCCCGACCATGGGGCGGAGACGGAACTTGGGAACTATTCACCGTCGGAGGCGTTCGCCCGTGAACAGGCGGAACGGGAACGTCAGGAAGAACTCGAAAGGGAGCAGGCAAAGTGCGAAGAACGCTATCAGCAATCCTGCCGCGAGGCCATGGACCTTCCTCCGCCATGCACGGTGCGCGGTTATCAGGAGGCGTTCGGGCACGACCCGGAGGGCTGGCCACCGGCGTGAGTCTGGCCCGCCGGTTTTGGGTTTTCTTTTGGCCGCGCTTTGCCAACCTCCAGCCGTTTGACGTGACGGACCCGTTCAACGACGAGGTGCGGCTGGAGGGGTTGCTCTGTCAACGACCGGACCATCGTTATGGCGCGCTGGCTTGCTGCGGGTAGACGGCCGGGCCGTTCCGCAGGTGATCTACGCCACGCCGAAGTTGAAGTATCCGTTTGGTAAGGACTGCCGGTTTCATTTTCCGCCGATCCGCAGGGCGCATCTCTACGAGAAACTGGACGGCACCAATGTGCTGGCCTACCGCTAACGCGGACGCGGACGGACGTCTTCGGCTCACCTACAAGCTCCGGCTTTCGCCCGTGTTGCGGAATAGCAAGTGGGGTCCGTTTCTTGATTATTGGCGCGAGCTGCTGGCACGTCATCCGGACCTGCCGCAGCTCGTCGAGAAGAATTGCTGTAACATCAGCTTTGAAATGTACGGCGCATGCAACGCCCATCTGATCGCGTACGAAGAACCGCTGGCGGCGGCGCTGCTCTTTGGTGTCTGTCCGGCGGATGCGACGGCGATCGGTCCGTTTGAAATGGAAACGGGCGGCGTGCCGGTCGCGCCGTTGATCGGGGAGTTGCGGGCCGGGGACGATCCGGTTGTGCGCTTTCAGGAATTGCGGGCGAACATTGATGAGGCGATTCGTACGGTGAACGCGGAGCAGGTATTCCGGCAGCAGGTGCGCGACGCCTATTCCAAAATCAAATCCCAGGGTCTTTCGCTGGCGGCGGACAAGGCGGCGGTCATGTGGTTGTTGTCCACCGAGTTTCCGAGGGACCGGATGGGCCACGTTTTTGCCGCCATCGCAAACTTGAGTGATTGAGTTTGGATCATCTCTCAAGACGGACCGAGGAGGTTCAACAGAGGCGCACGCGGCAAAAGGCGCGAACGATGGTTCCGGAAGAAAGGCGGGAATGAAACAAGGGGGCGTCGGACAGCGTGGGGCAAGGAGGGGATTCCGATGTGTCGGGACGGGCGAGCCTGCGAGCGCACGAGATGCCCACGAACGTTCGTGCCCTTCAATTCGCGGTCTTAGCCAACGATGCAGTTAAAAATGGAGCGCAGGCGTACCGCGTGCCGCCGCCGTCCCGGCGACGGAGTCCGGCTGACGCCCTTGAATTCACCAACAGGTTGTTTGCCGTCGGATACCCCGAAGTGTTCGGCGAGATGCCTCACAAACCACGCGGGACGCGTGCGCTCCCCATCCCTATTGCAAGGTCTCAAAAAACCTCGCCGACTTGAAACTCCGTCGTTGCCCGGTGTTCGGGGTTTCGGCAAGGTGACCGGCATGTCAATTTCCGGTTCGGCTCCCAATAGAAAACGATCAAAGCAGTCGGCGAAACTGCCTTCCAAGAAGCGTCAACGGAGCAGGAAATCAAAGCCGGAATTTGCGCTCCCGCCCGAGCAGGACTGGCGGACGACGGATGCCGACGAGGTGAACCGTCGGCGGAAGCGGGCGCGGGATAAATCGTTTGTCATTCGCAACGGCGACGCGCGGTTTCCGGTCTTCTCCAATTTCTCGGTGAGCTCGGGCAGCGGTCTGACTTATTCCGTGGAGATCCGTGATGTCGCCGGGCGTGTGTTCGCGTGTTCGTGCCAGGATTTTCGCAAGAACGGGCTGGGCACGTGCAAGCATGTTGAGGCCGTGCTGTGGCAGTTGCAAAAGCGGTTGAAGTCGAAGCTGACCAAGGCGGGTGCGGACGGATCGGACCGGGTGGATGTCGTGCCGGATGACGGTGCGGACACGTTGCGAATTGAACGTGGCCTGGACCGGTTGCCGAAGCGGGTTCGCGACTGGTTTGGGAACGGTGGTCTGCTGAACGGCGAGACGGTGGAGGAGGCACTTTCGAGTCTGGAGAAACTGCGCGATGGCGGTCTCAGTGAATTGCGACTGTCACAGGAGATTCAACCGTGGCTGGAGGAACGTTTGCGTCGTGCCGAGCGGAAGGAATTGCGACGTGAGTACGAACTCAAGGTGCATTCCGGCGAATGGCCGTCGCATGAAACCCGCGTGCCGTTGTTTCCGTATCAACGTGAGGGAATGCTGCATCTGGCTTTCACCGAACGCGCGTTGCTGGCGGATGAAATGGGTCTTGGCAAAACGATTCAGGCAATCGCTGCGTGCGCGTTGTTGAAACGGTTGGGCCGGGCGGCCCGCGTGCTCGTGGTCACGCCCGCTTCGCTCAAGGGCGAGTGGGAGGATCAGATCGCGCAGTTCACCGACCTTCCGACGAAACTTGTGTTCGGCAAACTGCCCGACCGTCGTGCCGCGTACGACGCCGGCACGTTCTTCACCATCGTGAACTACGAACAGATGATCCGCGATTCGTTGCTGGTCAACGAACGGTTCCAGCCCGATGTGGTGGTGCTGGACGAGGCGCAGCGGATCAAAAACTGGAACACGCAGACGGCGCAGGCGATCAAGCGGTTGCAGAGCCGTTACGCGTTTGTGCTCACGGGAACGCCGATCGAGAACCGCATCGATGAACTGTATTCGTTGATGGACTTTCTCGACCCGCGGGTGCTCGGTCCGTTGTTCCGTTTTAATCGCGATTTTTACCAGTTCGATGAACGCGGTCGTCCGTCGGGTTATCGAAACCTCGACCGCCTCCATCAACGTGTCGCGCCCTCCATGTTGCGGCGCCGCAAGAGCGAAGTGGAAACCGAGTTGCCGGACCGGACGGATCATCAGCATTTCGTGAAGATGACGCCGAAGCAGGAGGTGATCTACGGCGAATACTCGGACATCGTCGCCCGCCTGTCCGCGACCGCCCGGAGGCGTCCGCTGACCAAACAGGAGCAGGACCGGTTGATGATCAATCTGGCGATGATGCGGATGGTCTGCGACACGCCCTACATTCTCGATCCCAAGGTGCGTGACTGCCCGAAGTTGAACGAGCTGGAGACGGTGCTGGAGGAATGTCGCGACAACGAAGGTGTGAAAGTCATCGTGTTTTCCGAATGGGAAAAGATGCTCGAACTGGTGAAGGAAACCTGCGAGAAACTGAAGCTCGGCTACGCGTGGCACACCGGCTCGGTGCCGCAGCAGAAACGGCGAAAGGAGATCGCTCGGTTCAAGAGTGATCCGGACTGCCGCGTGTTTCTCAGCACGGATTCCGGTTCCACCGGTTTGAACCTCCAGATCGCCAGCGTGGTGATCAACTGTGATCTCCCGTGGAATCCGGCGAAGCTGGAGCAACGAATCGCGCGTGCCTGGCGCAAGCACCAAACCCGCGCCGTGACGGTCATCAATCTCGTCGCTGAAAACACCATCGAACATCGCATGCTGGAGACGCTGGCGAACAAACAGGCACTCGCAGACGGCGTGCTCGACAAGCGCGGAGATCTCTCCGCGATCCCGCTGCGCAGCGGAGGCCAGGCGTTTCTGTCCAAGCTCAACCAGCTCGTCGGGGATGGCTCCGATGGAAATTTAAAATTACCAATTTCAGATCCCAAAAAGGAAGCGCCGGCGGACCGGCCAGTGGCATTTGCGGAAGAAGCGAAACGGAGGCTTGGGGATGCGCTGGTTCGCTGTGAGGAACTGTTTCCACAGGTTGGCGAACACTCGGTGCTCTATGTCGTGGTGGATGGACCGTTGGCATCGCGTCGGCGGGAAATCGAAGCGTTGCATGCTGAGTTGTTTGCGGATGCGGCTGCCCCGGTGCAATTGGAACTGATGGATCGCGCCACGGACGACGCCTTGCGACGGCTGATCACCGCCGGTCTGATCGCGCCGTTGCACCGGGCGGGTCGCCGGTTGAATCCAGGCGCGGAAGAGCCCGTCGCTTTGACCGATGAAGAACGGGCCCGGGTAAACTCGTATCGCGCAGTCGCCGCGCGCAAACTCAAGATGGCCCGACTCCTGACGGACGGTGGATTTGCCGAGGAGGCGCGAGAGCCGTTGTTGGATTCTGCGGGAGCGCTTGCCTTTGCGCTCGCGGTGGAGCGGCGTCTGCCGGAGCCGGGTTCCGCGGAGGACTCGCTGTTGCCGCCGACGAATGTCGTGTGGAACGGCAACGACGACACCCTGCGTCAATTTGTCGAAGATCCCGAGTCGGACGGCGAATCGGTTTCCAAGCTCATCGAGAGCTTCCTGAAAGCGAAATGAGTCTTCGGTGATCATTTTTTCCAAAGTCGCAGCATGCACATCATTTCCAACGAACGCGGACTCGAACACTGGCATGCCTTGCTCGGCATTCCGCCGTTGGCGATGGCCTGTCTGAGGAACCGGTTGCTGCGTGATCAACCGCGGCTGGTGGCGGTCCTGTTGTCGTTGTCCAACGCGGCGAAGGCGGGGCCTGACGGGAAATTTGTTCTGCAAAAGGAGGGTTCTCCCAAACTGAAGTCTTTTGCCCAACGGCTGGAGACCGCCGCCATGGTCGCGGAGGTGATACAACGCGAAGCAGGACACCCGCTCCGATCATTGACCAAAGAAGAAGTGGGGGAACTGATGAATGCGAGTACCACACGGTTCTGCGATTTCAGGGATTCCATGAGTGCGGCCGACCGGCCTGCGGAGCGACTGTTTGAATCAAGCTCGCAGCCGCATCTGACGACCGGTGTCTGGACCGCGCTGTGCAGTGATGACCGGATTGACCGGGAGCGGGTGCTGTTGGAATGCTTCCTCCTTCGCATGATGATCGACGGTCTGCACCTTGCCTGTGAAGGGGAACATCCGCCGGACGCAGTTCGCACGGAGCTGACGGGCGAGGATGGTGGGCCGATCAAGGTGGAGATCAGCGCGGCGTTGGACAAGATTTACGGGCCGGTGGATCAACCGGCCAAGGTTTTGGAGGCGGAGGTGGTGGAGTGATGCTCGACGCTGATGAGGATGGCGTGGGCGGTGATGATTCGGCGGATTGTTTGCGTTATCTCATCGATTGGTGACGGTCGTGTTGAAGGTTGATTGTTCGTATGCTTCGTAAACTGCTAGTTCCCCGTGAGCATTGGTTCGCAACACATAATTGGACCAGGAAAAGGTTAGTGAATTTGGGTTCGATGGATCTAGATTGGAGGCACTCGTATCAATCGGAAATCCATCAGCGTCGTCCAAGCTTGAAAATGACTGATTAAACTTACCTTATCCCATAAGGAGGAGGCCGAGAAAGAAGGCCGTAAGTGTTCCTTTAGGTAGAAAACTTCGAGCGCGTCGGACCGCAGTGAAGTCATCATTACCTGTCTTACGTGCATGGATAATGAAGTGTACTGAGTTTCTTGGAGCTGAGATTCTCTTGTTTTGTTGTGGGTTGGTTTATCAGGTTTTTAGTTTTGGGTAAAGGCGGCTTTGTTGCCGCCTTCGCTGTCTTCCCGAACCGCCCCCGCGGGGGCGGTTCGGG
>JBDNGP010000126.1:0-5369 GCA_041689265.1 Verrucomicrobiota bacterium | reverse complement strand
TCCTACCAGCTCCAGTCCCGGACGACGTTCAACGTCCCCGGCTGGACGGATGAGGGAAGCCCGATCGCCGGCACCGGCGGCGCGCAAACCGTCATCGTGCCGAAGACGGCAGACACCTTGAAAGTGTTCCAGATTGTGGAGCTGCCTTGAGAACCATTTCTTCCTGTGTGGGAAGAAGGGGCGGGGACTGGCTTTAATTCGTGTGTGTCCGCCAGACCCCGCCCTCATTTTGACATCGAAGATGAAACTGCCTCCACGACTGTTCGCGATCCTTGCCTTCATCTGGCTGGGGCTAGCCAAGGCCGCGGCCAATCACGTACACCTTCAGGTGGCGTGGCGGGCCAATGCGCTCGTGCTGGAGATCTACGATTTTGAAGCGGGCGCGTTCCCTTCCGACGCCTTTCCATTCGTAATCAGCAACGCGGGCATGAACTGCGTGCCGGCGGATGGCTCCTTTTCTTTTCTCGGTGAATCCGGGGCCACATTTTTCGCGCTGCCGCAGGATGACAACCCGGCTTTGGCCTTTCTGGGAATCGGCGTCAATGCCATTCCAACCGGCACCTTCACCGGCAACCGCCTCCGGCTCCGTATGGTCTCGATCACCGGCCCCGGCCGCTTTGCGCTCTACCAGGTGAACGCCTTCGGACAACCGTCAATCAAGATGAACTCGGCGGACGGCACCAACGAAAACGACGATATCGATCTCGCCACCGGCGCGCACGAGCATCTGAACTGGGCGTTCAATGCGCCCGGAGAATACCAGATCACGTTCGTTGCCGAAGCGACACGCCAGTCCACCGGGCAACTGGTGGCAGGCGCGCCTGCGAACTATCGCTTCCGTGTGCTGTCGCCGCCGAAGACCCGGATACTTCTCCAACCCGGACCCGCCGCAGATCAACCGGGTCTGAAAATTCAGTCCCGTCCCGGTGCGCGTTTGCAACTGCTCGAAGCCATCGAACTCGGCGGATGGACGACCAACTCCACCCTGTTGCTCACGACGCCGGAGTGGGAACTCTCACCGCAACCCTCAACCGCGACGCAACGATTCTGGCACCTGTAGGATGTTTTCGCATGAACGCATATCCAGCAAAAGCGCGGTCGGACCTTCCATCCAAAGCCCGGCTTGATCCCGGCGGACGGCCCGTCTGCGCACCGGGTTTGCAGTGGGACCGGCTGGGGCTGATCGCCTCGTCGCTCTGCGCCGTTCATTGTCTGTGCCTGCCGTGGCTTTTGCTGGCGGTGCCGTTCCTCGCGGGCTCGTTGCTTGCCGATCCGGGCGTTGAACGGATGTTCGTGCTTGGTTCCATTTTCCTGGCAGCCGCCTGCACCATTGGCGGCTGCCGGGCGCATCGGCAATGGTGGTTAACGGGGTTGGTTACAACGGGTGCGGTGGCGTTGATTTGGGTTCACGTCGCCGCACCTCCCTTCTGCTGCGCCCGCGATCTGAACTGGCCCCACGCCCTGGTTGCCAGCTTCGGCGGCGGACTGCTTGCGCTCACACATTTTTTCAATCTCCGGCTGCAACGCGGCTTGAAGCCCGCCGCGTCCGCAGCCTGCTGCCGTCGTGCCACCTGTTCCCATCGTCCCTTATGAAAAATCATTCCTTCAAACTGATTGCCCTGCTGGCCCTCGGGCTGGACGCCACCAACCTGCATGCCCAACCGATCCGCGTCTGCACCTCCACGCCCGATGTGGAAAGTCTCGCGAAGCAACTCGGCGGCGAGCACGTGCGCGTGTTCTGCTTCGCCAAAGGTCCGGAAGATCCGCACGTGATCGAACTGCTGCCAAGCTTCGTGAAGGAGTTGCAGCAGGCGGAGCTGTTCATCCAGGTCGGGCTCGGCATCGAGAACGCCTGGCTCAAGGACCTCGCCACCCGCGCCGCCAACGACAAAGTTGTTAAACCCGGCTCGCCCGGCAATCTGAACCTCGGCACCGGTGCCCGCCGGCTCGCGGAGGACGACGGCGCGGACGCGGTGCCCGGCAGCTTCCACGAGGAAGGCAATCCGCATTACCTGCTTGATCCGGTCGAAGGACTCAAGGCGGCGCAGGTGATCTGTGACAAGTTCATCGAGTTGCAGCCCGCGAAGAAGGCGGAGTTCGACGCGCTGCACCAGCAGTTCGTCAAGGACTGGGCAACCGCCTACCTCGGCGACGCCATCACCGCCCGGGCCGACCTGTCGAAGCTGGAGGAGTTTGATACCACCGCGGCGCTCGAAGCGTATCTTGCGGAGTTGACAGAAAGCGCCGGGCCGACGGACGGCATCGCCGGTTCGCTGGCGCCGTTCAAGGGCACGGTCATCGTCGGTGATCACGATCTCTGGCCCTACTTCGCGCGGCGTTACAACATGGAAGTGCTCGGCTATCTTGAGCCAAGCCCCGGCGTGCCGCCGACCACGAAGCATCTCGGCGAATTGATCGGCAGGATGAAGGCGGCGAACGTTCCGGTCATTCTCACCGCGCCCTATTTCGATCAACGCCACGGCCGGTTCGTGAGCGAACGCACCGGCGCGAAGGTGGTTCCGATGGCGCATCAAACCGGTGGCCGACCCGAGGCGGACGACTACCTTTCGATGGTCCAATACAACGCGGACCAGCTCGCGACCGTCTTGCAGGAGGCGCGGCAATGAATTCGGTGCTGGATCAACTCAAGCAGCCGAAACCGGTGCGCACGGAGGCGGCACCCGCCCCGGCACCGCCACCGACGACCCACGAGGAGAAACCGGTGCTCGCCGTGGAGCAGGCAAATCTTGGCTATGGTCGCACCCTCATTCTTAAGGACGTCTCGGTGCAGATCCGGCAGGGCGAATTCTGGTGTCTGCTCGGCCCGAACGGCGAGGGCAAGAGCACGTTCATCAAGGCGTTGCTGGGCGCGATCCGTCCTCTGCGCGGAAAAATCTTTCTGCGACCCGATTTCGCGAACCGCACCCGTCTCGGCTTCGTGCCGCAGGAATGCGAGCTGAACCCCACGGTGCCGACGACGGTGACGGAATTCATCTCCTGCGGCTTCGTCGGCCTGAGCCTCGCGGCGCACGTGCGGGCCAGCCGGTTGAAACAGATTCTCGAAATGCTCGGGTTGACGCGGTTGCGCGGGCAGAGCTTCTGGACCTTGTCCGGCGGCCAGCGCCAGCGCTGCCTCCTCGCCCGTGCGCTCGTCCGCGATCCGCTCTTGCTTATTGTCGATGAACCGACGGCCGGCCTCGATCTGGCCGCCGCCGCCGGGTTGCTCGAAATCATTACCGACCTCAGCCGCACCAAGGGGATCACCGTCGTCTTCGTCACCCACGACCTGAACATCGCCGCCCAGCGCGCCTCACACGTGGCGATGTTCAAGAGCGGCACCGTCACGGTCGGCCCGCTGGAAGCAACGTTCAACAACGAGAATCTGACGCGGACCTTCGGCGTGCCGGTGGAAGTCCGCCTGAACCGCGATGGTGAACACTCCGTCGTCGCACGTCCACCCAGCCTCAACGCATGATCACCGAGTTCATCGATTCATGGTCCCTCTTCGGATCGACCTACCTGACCGCGCTTGCCGGGGGCGTGCTGCTCTCGCTCGTCGGCGTATTCGTCGTCGCGCGGGACCAGGTCTTTCTCGCGGCGGCGGTGTCACAAAGCTCCATGCTCGGCGTGGCGTTGAGCCTGTTGCTCGGTTGGGCCAGCCCGGCACTGATGGCCGTCGGCTGTTCGGTGGGCGCGGCGTTGTTCATCAACCATCGCCGCGAACGCGGCGGGGCGACCAGTCAGGAAACCACCGGGTGGGTCTTCCTGCTGGCGTCGGCACTGTCGATCCTGCTGCTCGTCAAGCAGCCCTTCAGCATGAAAGAGGTCCAGGCGCTCACTGCCTCAACGATGATCGGGTCCACGTCGCGCGAGGCCTGGATCTTCGCGGCCCTCGGGCTGTTGTTCGCCGGATTCATCGTCACGCAGCGCCAACGGATCGTGCTCTGGTTGAGCGACCCCGTGATGGCCGCCGCCGTCGGCATGCGGCCCGGCCTCTGGACCGCCGGGCTGGCCGTCGTGCTCGGGTTGTCCGCCGGTCTCATGCTGCGTTCCACGGGCCTGCTGTTCACGTTCGGTTGCCTCGTGCTCCCCGCGCTGGCAGCCAAGAATCTGACCGGCGAAATCTGCGGCCTGTTCTGGCTCGCACCGCTGATCGCGGCCACCGGCGTCCTGACCGGACTGGTCGTGGCCCACTTCTATGACCTCCCGCCCGGCCCGGTGATCGTCGTCACACTGACGCTGATCTCGCTGGCTGCCGGCGTGATTCACCAGATCCGACAACGACTGATCACATCATGAAACAGTCGTTAAGAGGATTCAGGAAATATCCCGGTCGTTGGTCGGTTTGGAGCCGTTGCGTTTCCGCCGACGGAAGCGGAACTAATGGTTGCGAAGGAATTCCCTGCTCCATTCCAACAAGGCGGGACGCAGTTTGCCATAGACCAACAACATCAACACATAGCTGATCAGCCCGATCACCAGGCTGTTGATCACCGCACCGAAGAGAAACGTCTGCCCCCAAAGAAGTTTGCCCAGGGTTTTCTCCGTAAGGTCGGCAACCCCCTCAACCGGGACTGGCGGCGCCACAAACCAGCTGCCCACCCGAATGTTTAAGTAGAATAACACCGGCCAGACAAAGGTCAGCGACGCCCCCCCCCCCCCCACCAGTCCGGCAACGAAATTTCCTCCGACCAGTCTCGCCAGGGCGCCGGAAATCAGGAAACCGAAACCGAAGGTGGGGAAGAAATTGATGACCAGCCCCAGCGCGAATCCAGGCGCGACCCGCTCGCTCTTGTCCCGCACCCGCAACAGGCGCATCCAATGACGCAAGAAACCTCGTTCGAGGAGCAGGGAGAAGCGGCGCGGCATGAGCAGGCAACGACCGGTCCTCAGGCACGCCCGCGGGCGGCGGGAGTGGAACAGCCACAGGACTCCAACGCCGTCAAAGGCGGCGGGCCCCGGTAAATCAATTGCAATTGTGGGTGCGGATACCGACGCATGTCGGCGCGTATTATCAACAGACGGCACCGGGCGGCAATCCCGCGCCGCATTGGCGATCTCGGTGACGGTGCCGTTGAACTTCCTGTCGCGGAACGCATCGACTTCCAGTTGCGCCTTCTGGCCAAGCTTGATCAGGACGATGTCCACCCGTGCCTCCATTTCGTTCAGATCAACGATGGTCATGACATCAGTACCGGCCTGCTGAGCCGTTCCGACGACGCGTTCACCGAAAGCGAAACGGTGAGGCTCTCCTTCCTCATCAAAGCCGCCGGACCATCGTTGATCGCCACACTGGTCAACGGAGGAACCGAATTCCAAATCGGTTGGAACTCGGAGGCCGGCGCCTCCTACCAGCTCCAGTCCCGGAC
>JBDNGP010000125.1:0-3142 GCA_041689265.1 Verrucomicrobiota bacterium | reverse complement strand
TACGCTCCGAACCCGCTCCAAGAGCAACTCAACCACGAATCAAAACACCCAAAACCAAAAAGGCTACGGGGTCCAGGTTGTGAGGCAATGGAAGCCCAATCCATGAAACCCTTCGGTGTCCTTCAGTTATGAGGCAACAGGCCCCCCCCCCCATTTGGGGGATGGACAAGCCGGAGAAACATGATAAAAGTGATTCCATCAATCGAAGCCAAGACCAAGGGAATATCATGAATGCCAATAACGGAGAGAGAAACGGAGTCAGGCGGGGGATGATCGTGGATGAGGATTGCGCGGTGCGGCTGTCCTCGCGGCAGATATTTGCGCGTGACGATCGCTTCGCAGTTGTGTCGGAACATGCGCGTGCGACCGATGCGCTCAAACACCTGACTGAAATGCCGGGAGGGCAACTCCCTGACATGGTGCTGCTGGACATCTCCATGCCGGGCATGGACGGGATTGAGTGTTGCCAAGAGCTGCGTACGCGTTTTCCCGATCTGGTGATCGCGATGTTCACGGCGAGGCAGGCGTCGGATTGTTTTGAACCCGCCCGGCTGGCCCGGGCTGATGCTTCTATTGTAAAAGGTGCCGCGAATGACCAGCTGGCCCGCGTGTTGCACCTGCTGCGGCACCATGACGGTGAGTGTCAGTGTGTGGCGGAGGCGGACGCTTTCGAGCCGGCCAAGCAGGCCCGGCATGAGTTGACGGCGCGCGCGATTCAGGTGTTGGACTACATCAGCCGGGGAGGAATCTACAAGGAGGCTGCCGAACACTTTTGCTGCTCGGAATCCAACATCAAGAAAACGATGTCCCGCGCCATCAGACACTTGAATGCCAGGTCCAAAGACCACGCGATCCGGCTTTGGTCGGAGGGCGCGCGGGGTGTCCTAAAGGACATGTCCCAAAGGACACCTTCCCGTTGCAGGATGATTCTGGTAGAAACTACACCAATAAGTGAAGCCATACTTTGACAACTTGATGAAGTCCTTCTGGTTCCGGGCCTTGACCAAATTCGGCCGGGCTTTGCCAAGGGCACGTTGCGACAGTTCCGCGCAGACGGCTGCATCCGAAGCGGTTTTTCCGCAGTTCGGTCGAAAACGCTCGCAGTTGTCAGTTGTCAGTTGTCGGGATTCCCTTTTTTTTTAGACGCAATGAGAACCGATCAACCAGAATTGGAAGGAAGAATAATGTTTTACACTCGTCGACGGATAAGTTGGTTGATGTCGAAACTGATATTGCCTGTAGCTTGTATTTTGTGTGGGTCACAATTCTGTGAAGCTCGTTATTCAATCAATGGTTCGTTAAAGATGTCGTATCGCGTCGGGCCCGCCGGTTCATTTCAGGAATTCTCGCCGATCACTTACAGCGTTCTTGTCGACGGATGTGAGTCCTCGGTGTCGCTTCGCGATACGACCAAGGAACCGCCCGGGATGGTTTACTCAACTTTTGACGGCGAAACCCGGCTCCAGTGGACTGGGAAGGAAGCAGATGTCAATGCGGTAGTTATTTCAAGTGAGCACGTTCCTTATTATGCGCCTTATCCCCACCTGCCAATCATTTGGATGGCTTCTATGTCGGGTTGTTATTTTGCGGAAGGGCTTGTGACCAGTATGCAGCTGCCGTACGGAACAGAGGTTGTCCGAAGATCTCTAAAGGTAGTTTTTGAGGAAGAGAAGCGTTCGGGAATTCCGAAGAAATGGTTGTTCATTGAGGATTCAGGACAGACAAATGGCGTTTTTACGGTGGAGCGGTCCACTTCGATTGAAGGATCTCTGATGCCTACACGTTACACTCTGTTGGTTTACGGTTCTTCGCCGGACGGCGGTCGCAAAGTTGTTTTCAAATGCGAGGGAGAGCAACTGGTTGAGTTGACAGACCAGAGAGTTACGACGACCCCGGGCTTGGCCTCATCAGCGTACAATCACGACATTCGATTTGTCTCTCCAGACACGAAGCAAAAGTACCCGTTTGTTTATCACACGAACAGAATTTTGTCGGTGGACGAGGTTCGCTCGTTGCCAGGTTTCCCTAATTATCTTGTCGTGGAACGCATGACAAAAGATCAAAGTGGCATGGAGAAGCGGGCGGGTGTGGAGGCTACGAAGGGTGGGGCCTATAGGTGGCTAGGTTGGTCTTTGGTTAGTGCATCGGGAGTTTTTCTACTATTTTTCCTAGCGAGGAACGCTGGGCGGGCAAACAAAAACAAAAAAGGGATAACAAAATGAATAGAAAAAAAACTAGACGAAAGGTCCGTTCGACTGGGTCGTTGTTCTTGTCGATAATGATTGCAGTCTATGGATTCAGCGGTATGGCAGGTTGGGCCGCTGGAAATTGCGGAGATCAGCAGGCTATTTCAGGATGGTCAGTATCACAGTGTCCTGGTGAACCAGGTGGGTGCATAAAGGTGAGTTGGCGGATTGCTGGGCAGCCGTTCTTCGCGGGATGCAGCGGACAAGGTTTCTACCCGGGGTGGAATTGTATTGCAGAATGATCTGCTGTTCAGATCGATCAAACCGAGGACCGTGTGTTTTGTAAAACTTTTCTGCCTGGTGAGTGCGACTGGACATTCCATCACATCGGTTATCCGAAATCGACGACGGTAACTGCGTATTCTCACTCGTCCGTGCTCTGTTAATCTGCTTGATGACGGCAAGGTGGTTCCAAAGTGTATGCGGTTGTCTACTGGTGTTCGTTGGTGTCGCCAAGTTGTGGAGTTTGACTGGCGAATCGACGCTGCTGCTGGAGAGAGATCCGATACTTGGGATCAAGTTCTCGCATCTGATGCAGCTTGCCGCCACACTCGAATTGGGCGTGGTGGCGGTCTGCTTTTTCCGACCGACAGTGGATGGGTTGCTGGCCATCGCGTGGTTGTCGGTCATGTTTGTTTCGTATCGTGTTGGCCTTTGGTGGATTGGTTGGAAGAAGCCATGCAATTGCCTGGGCGACCTGACCGATGCGTTGCAGATCTCGCCGCAACTTGCGGACAACATCATGAAAGGCCTCTTTGTACAGCGACAATTAGATTTCCCCACTGACGACGATTAAAATTCCCCGGTTTTGCGGGGGATGGTTTTGCGGTGGTTTTGTCCCGATCGGGACGAAGCTCTTCCGCAGATGGTCACCGAAAGTCAGTTAAATCAACTCC
>JBDNGP010000124.1:0-31004 GCA_041689265.1 Verrucomicrobiota bacterium | reverse complement strand
GATGACCTGCCGGCGCGAGAAGGTGAGCAGCTGCCGGGTCAGGTTCGCCGCCCTGCCCGAGGCTGCGGCAATTTGGCTAACGGATTCGATGGCATCGTCGGGCAGGTTGGATTCGGACATCAGCAGCCCGGCGTGTCCCTCGATCACCGTCAGCACATTGTTGAAATCATGCGCCACCCCGGCGGCGAGCTGGCCGATCGATTCCATCTTCTGCGCCTGCCGGAGCTGTTCCTCGATATCGAGCCGGTCAGTGACTTCGACCGCGTAGCAATGGACCGCGCGGATCGCAAGGATCGGGTAGAACGACCAAGAGATGGTGCGGGCGCCGTGCTTGGTGACCACGCCCGTGTTGGGCTCGCCGCTGGACAGGCACTGCCGGACGATGATCCCCGTGTTCGCGGGGAGAATGTCGTGCGCCCGCACTTTGCCGAGCGACAACGCGAGTTGCCGCGCCGCCGCGTTGAAATAGGAGAGCTTGCCGTCGGGAGTGAACTCGAGAACCAGGTTCGGGTTGTACTTGGGGAAGGCCACCAGTTTCTCGATGTCGACCGCCGCCTGTTTGCGCTGAAGCGAGTGGACGAAGATCGGGCTGGTCAGCGCGATCAGGTCCTCGTGCTCGGAGGTGAATGCATTCGTCCGCGTCGTGGAGATGAAGCCGATGAAACCCAGAAACGAACGGCCGAACAAAAGCGGATAAGCGACCAATGACCTGGCACCGGTGCTGGTGAGCAGCGCAGATTCACTCCGGGCCTGTGGTGGCATCTTCGAGGTGTCGGCGATGCGAAGCGGCTCGTTGCTGTGGGTGAATTGTTTCAGCCAGGGAAAATTGGCCAGCTCGACATGCTGGAATCTCGGTTTCTGTGCGGGAACTCCCGGAGCGGAATATTCGTGGGCCAGTTTTATTATCTTGCCGTCATCGGCGAACAACAGGATTGAGCACCGGTCCGCGTGACTGAATTCCCCGAGATTCTTGATGGCCGTATCAATGCAACCGTCGATTTCATCAGCCGGCACTTCAATGAAACTGGCGGCGATTTTAGAGGCGAGCTCCTGCGCCTGCGCCTGAAATTTGAGGGACTTCTCCGCGTGGTTCTTGGCGGTCACATCGTGGAGAAAAGCGAAAAACGCGTCCGGCCGTTGTCCCAGGCGCTTGATCGAAATCTCAACGTCCACCAGCGTTCCGTCCTTGCGGCGATGTTTTGTTTGGATCCGGTCACCGCCTGTTTCCAGCACCTTGTCGATGTGCTTCTGAATGTCGGCGCTGGATTCCACGGCCTCCAGATCGGACAACTTTTTTGTCAGCAGTTCATCCCGCGTATAGCCGGACATCTGGCAGTAGGCGTCGTTCACCTCTTGCAACTGCTGGTCCGCCCCGAAAATGCAGAACCCGTCCATGGCTGTCAGCAGCACCGTCTGGTGCAGGACCTCTGCTTCGTGCCGGCGTTTGATGTCCCGGATCTGTTGTTCTGCGATCGAGAGGCGGATCTGAAGAAGGGGAAGATCGAACGGTTTGGGAAGGTAATCGTTCGCTCCGGAATCAAGCACCGCCTGGAGGTCGTCCGGCTGGTTGCAGCCGGTGCCGATCAGGATGTAGGAATACTCGCCCCATGGCTGGCTTCGGATCCAGCGGCAGAGTTCGAGGCCGTCCATGCCCGGCAGGATGACGTCCAGCACAAGCAGCGGGAAAGCGCCGTTCTTGAGAAATTCCTGGGCCTGTTCGCCGGTCTTGCAGCTGGTCACTTCGTGGCCGCGATCGGTCAGCGCCCGTTCCAGCAGCTTGCGGGTACCGCTTTCGTCTTCGACTACGAGGGCTTTCATTTGAGATGCGGAGCGGGCCGACGCAGGGCGGCGCGCTCCGGGTGATTGAGAAGATGCACTCCACGCAGAGTAGGGTGGGCCAACCGCGCAGACGAGCGTAAATGCTGGGAGGGTCAAAAAAAGAGAGCGAGGGAGGGCCCTCGCTCAACTCAAATATGCTCCGCGACCGCAGATCAACGTTGGAACTGCATCGCCGTCGCTGCCGGCATCTCGTTGGGGCACGGCTGGTTCGTGGGCGAATCAGGCGCTTTTTCGTTCGGCGTCACGATGTTTTTTGACAATATGTAGGATTCAACCTCGTCGCCGCTGACGTCCGCCAGCATATGGCCGTCGACTTCAACACACGGGCTGAGCATCTGACCGCTTTTCTCGATCATCTCCTGACGTTGAACCGGATCGTTGATGATGTCCCGGTCTTCAAACGGCAGATCGTATTTTTTCATGATCGCACGGACACCCATGCTCCATCCGCAGCTCGGTTTCAGATACGCAATAATTTTTGGCTTGTTCATAACAAAATATGTGGCGTCAACCTGCCACAGGCAGTTCATTTGACAAGCCCAGACTTCGGGGCGGTAAAGTGACAATTGAGTGAAGACGGACACTTTATTTGCCAAACCCGTCGACCCGGTCTAATACCTCGCCCCGAAACACATGTGCTTCACCGTCTCGATCATTCTCACCGTTCTGCTGGTGTGCGGCTATTTCTGGAGCCGCACGCGGTTTGACCGAATCCGGTCTGAGCTGGCCCGGTTGAAGAGGGACTCGGAGATTCAGTCGCAGCACGAGTTCGAGCGGGCGGCGGCGAATGCTACCCACCAGACCGCCTTATTTGACAGCATGGTCGAGGGCGTCCTGCTACTCGACGGTCAGGACCGGGTGCAGATGGTCAACACCTCGCTGTGCAAGCTATTCGGGATAAACACCGACATCACTGGGAAGACGCTCATGGAGGCGTTCCGTCTTCACGAGCTGACGCTGCTAAGCGGGCGATTGCAGGAGGAGGGACGCGTCACCGAATTCGAAGTCGAGTCAAACTCACTGGCGGGCCGGACGCTGCAGATCAACGCGGTCCGTCTTCCTGGGTCTTCCGGACGCCGAATGGGCTCGATGCTGGTGTTCCACGATCTGACGCGGATCAAGCAGCTCGAGAATGGTCGACGGGAATTCGTCGCCAACGTGAGTCACGAACTGCGCACCCCTTTATCCATGATCAAGGGCTACGTTGAAACACTGTTGGAGGGGGCGATGCACGATGAGACGGTCGCCGAAAAGTTTCTGCACACGATCGACAAGCACGCCGACCGGCTCACGTTTCTGATCGAAGATCTGCTGACCATCTCCCGGCTCGAATCCGGACAGGAGAACATGAATTTTCACACAGTTAAACTGCACGAAGTGGTCGACCGGGTGGCGGAGGATCTCGCCCAACGGGCGGTGGAGCGCGGAGTTGAGCTCATCACCACCATTGATCCACAAGTCACGGTGGAAGCGGACGCGGCGCGACTTCAGCAGGTGTTCTTCAACCTCATTGACAACGCCATCAAGTATGGCGGACGCGACGGCCATGTGCGGATCGCTGCGGAGCCGGCCGAGGAATCAGGATATGTCGATGTCAGCGTGGCTGATGATGGGCCGGGAATTCCGCCCGAAGCCGCTGAACGGATCTTCGAGCGGTTTTTCCGTGTGGACAAGGCGCGGTCGCGCGAACAGGGCGGAACCGGTTTAGGGCTGGCAATCGTGAAACACATTGTTCAGGCCCACGGCGGCGAGGTCTGGGTGGACTCCGGCGTGGGAGCCGGTTCGCGGTTTCATTTCACGCTGAGAAGCTGTCGGGATTAACATTCGGGTTCACGGGTCACCGACCGCGGGCGCGGAACTCGGTTGGGCGCCATCCGGTCCACTTCTTGAAGGTCGTGGAGAAGACGAACGGGTTTTCATAACCGACCGATGTGGCGATGGTCTCCACCTTGTCGTCAGTCGTGGCCAGCAGTTCGCCCGCCCGCTGCATCCGCAGATAGGTGACATGCTGCATCGGGCTGCGGCCAAGTTGTCGTCGGCAGAGACGGCGCAGATGTTCCCCGCTCAGATGACTTTCCCCCGCCAGAGTTTCCACATTCCACGTTTCATGCAGTGTGTTTGAAACCAGATTCCAGAGCCGCCACAAACGGTCGTCCCCCTGCAACGGCCGGGCGAATCTCATGACGTAGGACTGAATCAATTCTACCCAGTGATGCATCTGCGCGGGTGCGGCCGCGTCCTCACATTCGTGAATCAGGCCGGTGATGGCCGCGTGCAACGGACTGGCGTTGAAGCGGGCGAGTACCGGGGAATTGGACGTGGCGACCGGGCGCTGTTCCTCGGGCTGTTGATAACGGACCCAGCAGAAATTCCATGGTTTCCCGGCCTCCGCATGAAACGCATTCAGGTGCCTCGGCGGGAGAAGGCACGCGTTGCCTTCGCGGCATTTCTGCCAACGTCCGTCGATCAGGATGAGCCCTTCGCCCTTGATGCACGCGAGAAAATAGGAGCCGCTCTGCTGTGTGCGAATAATCCGGAAGGGCGACTCCGCGTGACAGATCCCGACGTGTGCGATCTGATGCTGGTGGAGCACCGTGCAAATTGAAAGATCCTTCAACCAGTCGCGCGGGTCCTGCTTGTCGACACGAACAGCGATCATGCGCGTGCCCGGGCCCAGCACGTGCGTTTCCGTCAGTTCAGATTGTGCGATGGCCATGTTGGGAATGATCGGGCGAGTGAGGGGGCTGATCCGGTGCTTTACTGCAACGAGATGTTTGCGGCGAGGCGCAGCAGATTCATTCCAATCTTGTCGATGTCGAACCGGCCGGCCATCGCGTCGCCGTGATTCGACAGGACCACCACACCGGTCCGGTGCTCCGGATCGATCGCCAGAAAACTCGCGTAACCGCCTGTGCCGCCGTTGTGCCACCACAGGATGACCTGCTCGACCGTCTGCTGCCGGTGCCAGCTCAGCCCCATCTTGTCGAAATCCGAATTGCCGTGAACGGACATCGTATTCCGGAGAGCTGGTCCGATCCCCGACGTCCCCGGGTCGAGATTCAGCTCGATGAACCGCAGCAGATCGTTCGCCGTGGACTTGAGCGCACCGGTCGGGGCCATCGCGTCGAAGGTCCAGTTGGGTGTCGGTTCACCGGCGACGGTGAAACCGCCGATCAACCGGGCGGATTGTTCGGCGTTCAGTTCGAAGACCGTATTCGTCAACGAGAGCGGTGTGAGCACTTGTTCGGTGACAAGCTTCTCGTACGGTTGTCCGGCGGCGAGCGCGAGCAACTGCCCGAGCAGGGCCGCACCATAATTTGAGTAATCGTAACCCGTGCCCGGAAGCCGGTTCAGTTTCACCTCCTTGAAATCAGCGAACAGATTCTCCGTCGTGTAATTCGAATAGGGATTTCCGGACTCGCCGTCCGCGATCTTCCAAAAATTCGCGGGCAGGCGCGGGAGTCCGGAATTGTGGGTGGACAACTCCACCAGCGTGATGTCGCCCCGGCCATCTGCGGGCAATCCGAGCTCCGAAAGATACCGGCCCACCGGATCATCGAGTTTGACCTTGCCCTGCTCGGCGAGCCGGGCCAGCGCGATTCCGGTGAAGACTTTTGTGATCGAACCGATCTCGTAAACGGAATCGCCGTCTGGGGTGATGGATGAATCGGCCGTAGCGAATTTTCCGTAGCCGCCGACCCATTTCCCGCCGTTCTGAACCACGCCAATCACCACCGCTGCGCGCGGGCGTTTCTCAAGATAAACGCGAGCCATTTCGTCAGTCCGGGCGAGGAGGTCATGTGTGTCCTCCTGATTGACGAATTGGTGCTGACGCCACGCCATCCATGCGGCCAGAAGACCGATGGATAACAAGATCGCGACCAGGACGAATACGAACGTAAGGCCGCCCACCTTTACTAACTTCGACATGGCCGCGACGCTGCCACCGACCGCCAATCAAGTCGAGTTCACCTTTGCGTGCGTGGGCGCGGTGTGTTGCTCCGCAAACAGCCGCAGTCCTTCGAGCGTCAGCAATGGTTCGACCGCCGTGATCTCCTTCATGGTCCGGTCGAACAGGTTCGAATAGCCCCCGGTGGCGATGACCGGCAGCCGGCGCACGCCGAGTTCATTTTTAAGATTCTTAATCAACTCCCGAATCAATCCGCGATAACCGTGCACCGCGCCCACGAGCATCGCCTCGGCCGTTGATTTTCCGATGACCGAACGCGTGTCGCGAATCTTGATGCGGGGAAGCAGGGCGGTTTTTTCGTGAAGATAATCCGTCATCGCGGCCAGCCCGGGAGCAATGATGCCGCCGACGTAGTTTCCCGACCGATCCACGACATCGAACGTGACAGCGGTGCCAAAGTCCACGACGACCGATGGTGAACCATAATGATGTTTCGCAGCCAGCGCGTTGGCGAGGCGGTCCGGTCCGATCGTGCCAGGTTTCGGGTAGTCGATGCCGATCTCCCGGATCGTCGCGGCGTTGAGCTCGAACGGATCGACCCCGAGCAACGTCTTCAACGTCCGTCTTACCTTTGGCGTGGTTGCTGGAACGACACTGCAAAAGGCGGCGCGTTTGATCGTGCGGCCCTTCACAAAGCCTCTGAGTTTTTGCGCGGCGGTTTCGTTCTTCCACGAACCGGTCGGCATTTCCGTGCCCTTCACGACACGGCGGGCGTCGGCCAGGCCGATGTGGCTGTTCGTGTTTCCGATGTCGATGAGGAGAATCATGAGCGTTCAGTGCGCAAGCGTGACGTCGCCTCCGATGATACGTTCAAGGCGGCCGTGCTGGGTGCGGAGGAGCAGGGCGCCGTCGCGGTCCAGCGATTCCGCCCGGCCCTGGATTTTGCGGTCGCCGGTCTGGATGATGATGTTTTGCCCGATCGTGGTGCAGCCCTGTTCCCACTCGTCGGCGAGCGCCTCAAACTGCCCGTCACAGATCCGCCGGTAATCCTTCTCAAGTTCAACGAGGATACGCGTGGCGAGTTCCGGCCGAGAAATCAGGTGTCCGGCGGCGATGCGAAGAGAAGTTGCGATGGAACTGAGTTCAGTCGGAAACTCGTCCGCCGACTGGTTCACATCCAGGCCGACGCCGAGAATCAGGTGCTTAATCGTGTCCAGCTCGGCGCTGAGCTCGGTCAGGACGCCGGCGATTTTTTTACCCTTCACGAGAAGGTCGTTTGGCCACTTGATGTCAGGCCGGACGCCGGTGGTCGCCGCGATCGCGCGAACCATCGCGGTGGCGGTGGCAACAGTGAGCTGGGTGGCTTCCTGCGGGCGAAGTTTGGGGCGTAACAATACCGAGAACCAAAGCCCTTTTCCCGCGGGCGACATCCATTTACGCCCGAGGCGGCCGCGGCCTTTTGATTGGGATTCGGCGAAGACCACTAGGCCTTCTTTCGCACCATCTCGGGCGAGGCGTTCGACGACGTCATTGGTCGACGCGGTTTCGTTGTAGACAAGAATTTCACGGCCGATGACGCGTTTATCCGGGAGACGCGATTCGAGATCGTCGGCCAGCAGCAGGTCGGGCGTGCCCGTGAGTTTGTAGCCGTGGTGCGGGCTTGCCTCGATCTGGTAACCGAGTTTTCGCAGATCATCGATGCGCGCCCAGATGGCAGCGCGGCTGACGCCGAGACGCTGCGCGAGTTCAGTACCGGAGACCGAGGGGGAATCACGGAGTGCGGCCAGAATTTGAGCGTCGTTGGTCAATGCTGTTTTGAAAGTTGGGCCCGGGCTTGAGGCAGCGGCGGGGTGCGCCATGTGGAACCCGGTTCACTCGAAATCCAGACCGATGTCCACCGAGTGCGCCGAGTGGGTGAGTGCGCCGATGGAAATATAGTCGACCCCGGTGTCGGCAATGTCGTGGACGTTGTCCAGTGTGATTCCGCCGCTCGCTTCGGTATCGCATTTTCCGTCGACCAGTTTCACGGCGTCGCGCAGTTCGAACGGGTTCATGTTGTCGAGCAGGATGATGTCAGCTCCGGCATTGACCGCCATCTTCACCTGTTCGAGATTGTCCGCCTCCACCTCGATCCGCAGCAACGGATAGGCGGCCCTCGCAAGTTCAATCGCCGCAGCGACAGGGTTGGGTTTCGCGTCCTGGAGCGCGGTCAGATGGTTGTCCTTGATCATGATGAGATCAAACAAACCCATCCGATGATTGATTCCTCCACCGCATTTGACCGCGTATTTCTCCAGCTGCCGCCAGCCGGGCGTCGTCTTCCGCGTATCGAGAATCTGGGAAGATGTGTCCATGACGGCGTTCACGTATTGCGCGGTCAGCGTCGCGACGCCAGACAGGCGTTGGACGAAGTTCAGCGCCACGCGTTCGGCGCTTAAGAGGGCGCGGGCCGGGCCCTGGATTTCCAGCAGTGTTGAGCCCGTAGGTTCGGTTTTGCCATCGCGGGAATGCCATTTGATGGTGACACTGGGGGAAAGTTTGCGGAAGGCGGCCTCGGCGAATTGCAGTCCCGCCACGACGATTCGCTGGCGGGTGCGCATCATCGCGGTGGCCTGCATTTCGGCAGGGATGGTCGCGAGAGTCGTCACGTCGCCGGCGCCTAGGTCCTCGGCCAGAGCTTCCTGTACCAGCTTGTTAACCACGTCCGGTGGCAGCAAATCCATGTGCGGAGCATGACGAAGCCGCCGGGCGGGACGAAGCAAAAAGTAGAAATCCCGCAATGTATTCTACTGAACCGGACTTGACCTGCCGCTGCTGCGGGCGAACTGGAGGGGGAATTGATCCGTGACCGGTGAGTCAGGGAGGGAAGGTTTTCAATGAAAGTATGCGGCGTGATTCCTTGATTCATCGGGCGGATTTGATTTCCATAAGCCCACGTGAACGGACATTCCGACAACAGCAACACCACGCCACCTTGGGAAAGAGGGCGCGCACTCATCCCCAAACCGCGGGGTTCGGACTACGGCTATTTCGAGGGCAACAAGCCGGTGCCCTGTTCCGTGGAACAGCTTCAGGAACGCTGCAGCGATTTCGAGAACCCGATTGGAAGCGTCTGGATTCCGGAAAGTGACTTCATCGTCACCGTGTTCGAGGCGCGGTGTTTGTTCGAACAGATTCGTGCGGTTGAAAAGCGTTTTGCGCGCAAGGGGTTGATGAAGTCGGTCGGGATCACGGCGGTGTTCGCCTTCCTTTGGTGGAACACGCAGACCGGTTCCAACACGTTCATGTTGTTGTTGATGGTCATCTTGGGAGTGGTTCCCACGATTCAACAGCTCTGGCAACTGTGGCGGTTGTCCACCCTCAAACCCGAGGCGATGGCGGGCTGGCCGGCGTCCATCCGTTATCAGTCCTGGCTGAATGCGCAACCGGCGAAGACCACAACGATCCTGCTCGTCGGGTTGGGAATCATTGGCGTGAGCCAGTTTCTGGCGGGCGTGGACAAATCAATTTTCATAGGAGGGCTCAACCGGTCGGCCGTGGAGGCGGGCGAATACTGGCGGGTGTTCACCGCGACGATTCTGCACGGGGGGATGGTGCACATCCTGTTCAACGGAATGGCACTGTATTATTTGGGACGCCCGGTGGAAATCCTCGCCGGTCGCAGCTCATTGCTGATCGTTTTCGTGTTGTCGATGTTGGTGGGTGCGGGATTCAGTCTATTCACCATGCCCGCCAACGGAACCAGCGTCGGGGCGTCCGGTGGGATACTCGGACTGCTCGGTTTTCTCATCGTGCTCGGTGTGCGCTACCGAAAAGTGGTGCCGGATGGGTTCACCAAAAACCTCGCAGCCAATGTCGTGTTCATCGCTTTCCTCGGTCTCGCCTTTGCCCGGATGATCGACAACGGCGGGCATCTCGGCGGCCTGATCGCGGGATTGTTGTGCGGCGCTCTGCTGATTCCACGGGGGCGACATGAAATCCCGCTGAAGGAAAACACGATTCTAAAATCCCTCGGCTGGATGTCTGTCGTCTATCTGATTCTGGCAGCCGCGTTCACGATCTCGAAGCTTGCGCCCAGCTGGAAAATACCGATGTAACGCGGCGCGCGCTTTGGCCTCTTTGGCGCCCGGACCAACTTCCCGCGTCGAGGTTAGAGAGAACCAATTGCCGGTTCTACTGTTTTGTAGAACATCGGGGAGAGGGAGGTATCGGGCGGGGACCACCCGGTGTCTTCCCAAAAAAAGGGCTTTTGCAATTTAGTGCGTTTGCTCATGATCCCGCCCGTTCCCGGATTTGGTGTTCGTTCGCCGTTTTCGTGAATGCCCATATCCATGAGCACAGAAACACTTCAGAACACGGACAAACAGGCGATCCGCGATGCCCGCGAAAAGGGCGGCGTCACCAAGGTTATCACTTATTTCCGGTTCTCCGGACCCGGCTGGTTGCAGGGCGCGATCACGCTGGGCGGCGGTTCGCTGGCGGGGAGTTTGTATCTCGGGGTGCTCGGCGGATTCTCGCTTCTCTGGTTGCAGCCGATCGCGATGGTCATGGGAATCATCATGCTGAGCGCGATCAGCTATGTCGTGCTCACCACCCAGAAACGTCCGCTGGGTCTGATCAATACCCACATCAGTCCCGTGCTCGGCTGGGGCTGGGCCATCGCCACTCTGCTGGCAAATATTGTCTGGTGCCTGCCGCAGTTTGCGTTGGGCACAGCGGCGGTGCAGCAGAATCTCATGCCTGATTTGGTTCCCTCGATGGGGAGTTTTCTGCTCTTCGAAAAGGAGATTCACTATGGAAAGATTCTTATCGTATTCGTCTTGCTGGCAATTTCGAGCGTGGTGATCTGGTCTTACGACTCGGGCGGAAAAGGAATTAAACGGTTTGAGTTGATTCTAAAGGTGATGGTGGCCGTGGTGGTTCTCAGCTTCTTCGGTGTGGTGTTGAAGATGAGTTTCAGCGGCGACGGCCTGGCCTGGGGCGAGATCATCAAGGGGGTGCTGATTCCGAATTTCAGTTTGCTGTCGAATCCCGCACCGACGTTTGATGCTGCGTTGGCGGCAACCGGGTCGTTTTCGAGTTTTTGGTCCGACATTATCGTGAAGGACCAACGCGATGTGATGATCACCGCCGGGGCAACCGCGGTGGGCATCAACATGACGTTCCTGCTTCCGTATTCGATGTTGAAGAAAAAGTGGGACAAGGAATTTCGCGGGCTGGCCATTTTTGATCTTGCGACCGGATTGTTCATTCCGTTCGTGCTGGCGACGACCTGCGTGGTGATTGCGGCGGCGTCACAGTTTCACGCGACACCGCAGGCGGGCGTGCTGGAAGGAACCGCGCCGGCCGGGTTGATGGGGCAGTATGAAGGTCTCTTGAAAGGACGACTAATCGCGTCAACGAGTCCCGAGGCGGTCAGCGCGATGGGTGCGGCAGAGGTGGAAGCCGCAATACGCGGGCTGCCCGTCGGTGACAAGGAGATGGCGGCCATGCTCGTGAAACGCGATGCCTTCAACCTCGCCGGGTCGCTGGAAAAACTGGCCGGCAAGGGCGTCGCCCAGTATGTCTTCGGCATCGGCGTTCTCGCCATGGCGCTTTCCACGATCATCATTCTCATGCTGATCAGTGGATTCACCGTCTGCGAAATGTTGAACCTGCCGCCAACCGGCTGGCCACACCGCGCCGGTTGTTTCGTTGCCGGGCTTGGTGTGCTTGGCCCATTTGTGTGGGAGGGCAAGACCCAGTTCTGGCTCGCAGTCCCGACCTCAATTTTCGGCATGGCGCTGTTGCCCATCGCCTACCTCGCGTTTTTCCTCCTGATGAACAACAAAGCCGTGCTCGGCAAGGACATGCCCCAGGGCGGCAAGCGCATCCTCTGGAATGTGCTGATGCTCCTTGCGCTCACCATCGCGACGTTCGGGGCCGGGTGGGCCATCTGGTCCAAGATTCAATGGACCGGCGTGTATCTCGTCGGCGCTTTTGTTGCGCTCGCTGTCGTCGTTCATTTTACCCGGAAGAAACCACAAATAGATTGATAGATTTGCGGCGGTCCGCGTCCATCCTTCTTCAACCCGATTAGACTATGAAAAACTGGATCATCATTCTGACAGCGCTGGTTCTGGCTGTCCCGGCCTCCGCCCACGAAGAGGTTGCCGCCAACGAAATGGCCGCCGCCGCCAACGCGCTGCTCGTAACGTTGGACGCGAAGCAAAAGGAAACAGCCCTCTTTCCGTTCGACGGCGACCATCGCCATGACTGGCATTTTATTCCCAAAGAGCGCACCGGACTGTTGTTGAAAACCATGACGCCTGAACAGCGGTTGCTGGCAAATGCGCTGCTCGCGTCCGGCCTGAGCGCCCGCGGAATGATCAAGGTGAACACCATCCGGAGTCTGGAGCAGGTGCTGGCCGAACTCGAAGGGCCGGACCGCCGGTTCCCGCGTGATCCTGAACTTTACTTCATCAGTATTTACGGCAAGCCCGGCCCGGGCAAGACCTGGGGCTGGCGCTTTGAAGGACACCACCTGTCGCTCAGTTTCACGATCGTGGATGGGCAGCACATTTCGGCGACCCCCAGTTTCTTCGGAACGAATCCCGGTCTCATCAAATCGGGTCCGCGCAAAGGTTTGCAGACCGCCGATCTGGAGGAGAATCTCGGACGCGCACTGGTGAAATCACTCAACTCAAACCAGCTCAAGAAAGCGCTCATCGATGTCAAGGCGCCGAGCGACGTGATCACCCTCGCCGAGCGGAAGGTTTCGCCGTTGAAGAACGAAGGCATCGGCTGGCAGGAATTGACCGGCGATCAGAAGGAACAGCTGTGGATGCTTGTGAAAGTGTACGTGGAGCGGGCACGGGGTGAGATTTCGGAGGTTGATCTGCTGAAGATTCAATCCGCCGGGCAGGACAATCTGGTGTTCGCCTGGGCAGGCGGCCTCGAAGTGGGCGAGGGGCACTACTATCGCATCCAGGGTCCGACGTTCCTGCTCGAGTACGACAATACGCAGAACGATGCAAACCACGTACACGCCGTCTACCGGGATTTTGAAGACGACTTTGGCGAAGACCTGCTCAAGAAGCATTACGAGCTGTCACACTGATTTCTTGCAATCATAAGCAGCACAAACCGGGCGGATCATTCCGCCCGGTTTTTTTGTTTTCTGGATTTCCCGAGTTCCCGGGTTGTTTGTCAGCGCTCCCGAATGTCAAACACCCCGCAGCTCCGGTCTTGACCGGTCGGCGATTTCCGGTTGGACTACGCGCATCCCAAAATCCTGACCATACGGATTCTCGCGCATGAATTATCTGCCAATGCTCGCCCAGTCGGAACCGGTCTCCATGTGGCCGTTTGCCGTCCTTCTCATCAGTGTCGTCTTCATTGTCGTCGCGATCACGAAATTCCGGATGCACGCGTTTCTCGCGCTGACGTGCGCGGCGCTGCTGGTCGGCTGGTTGTCGGCCAACAGCATCGGTGAGATGGTCTCAGCGATCGGCGGAGTCACCAGCGGATTCGGCTCGACAGCGGCGGGCGTGGGCATCGTCATCGCGCTTGCATCCATCATCGGCATGTGCCTGATGGAAAGCGGCGCGGCTGACCAGATCGTCCGGAAGATGATGAAAATTTTCGGAGAAAAGCGCGCCGGTTGGGCCTTGCTCGCCAGCGGGTTTCTGTTGTCGATTCCCGTCTTCTTCGACACTGTGTTTTTCCTCCTGATTCCGCTGGCCCGGATGCTCGGCATTCGCACGGGCAAGAACTACATGTTCTATGTACTCGCAATTGGCGGCGGTGGCGCGATCACCCACTCGATCGTTCCACCGACGCCGGGTCCGTTGCTGGTGGGTGACATGTTGGATCTTGATCTCGGAAAAATAATGCTGACCGGGTTGATCGCAGGCGTGATTCCGGCGGTCGTCGGACTCTACGTGTCAAAGGTCATTGATGCCAGGATGCCGGTTCCCGTGCGAGAAACGCCAGGCTCGACTCTGGCCGAGCTCAAATCATCGACGGAAAAGCCGGACAGTGAACTGCCGTCCTTCTGGCTGTCGCTGCTTCCGGTGGTGCTTCCCGCGATTCTGCTGGCCGGATTTTCCATCGTTGACCTGATGGAGAAACAACCGGTCCGTGCCAGCTTCCGGGCAGCAGTCAATGAAGTGGCGGGGCTTCCCGCGATTACACCGGAAACTGTATCCGAGATCGAACCCGTGTTTGTTGATATTTCGAAAAACGTTCCGATGAGTTCCCGGGAAACAAAGGCGATGGTGGGATCGCTGTCCCGGCACGGAATGGCCGTTCTTTCCGGCAGCCTGCCGCCGTCCGCCGATAGCGTGGATCGGGAGCTGTTCGTTCAACAAAATCTGCTGGTGCTCGCCAGACAATACGACGCGCGACGCGCCGGGGAAGCGCCGATATCCGGTGCCGTTTACACCGGGCTGTTGGACTACGAGCTTGGACAACCGGCCAATTTCAGCGTCTTCCACAGCATCATGCGACTGGGCGGTGACAAGATTGTTGCGCTGGGTCTGGGTGCGATCATCTCGATTTTGCTGCTGCTGAAACAGTCGGGGATCTCCTTCAAGACATTTTCTGATCGCTGCGCCGGTCCGCTGGAAACGGCGGGTGTGATCATTCTAATCACCAGTGCGGGCGGCGCGTTCGGACAGATGATTCAAAATACCGGAATTGGCGATTCCATCAAGGCGCTCGGCGTCGGCAGCGGCGGAAGTGCGAAAATGCTGTTGCTGGCATGGACCGTGACCGCGATCATCCGGATCGCACAGGGATCAGCCACGGTTTCGATGATCACCGGCGCGGGGTTGATGGCGGCGATTATCGGCGACGGTTCGGAACTTGGTTTTGATCCGGTTTACATTTATCTGGCGGTCGGGTTTGGTTCGATCACCTGTTCGTGGATGAACGATTCCGGATTTTGGATCGTCGGGAAACTCAGCGGTTTCACGGAGAAGGAAACATTGAAGAGTTGGACCGTGCTTCTGACCGTCATCGCCGTCGTGGGCATCATTCAAACGCTGATCTTCGCGATGATCATTCCATTTCCGTTCGGTCATTGATCAATGACATTTTCAACGTGAACGAACCACGCAAGATTGTCATCACCGGAGTCAGCCGAGGGCTGGGGCGCGCGCTGGCTGAAAAATTTGTTTCACTCGGACACCGCGTGGCGGGATGCAGCCGGAACGCCGCCGCCATTCAGCAACTTCAGGAACATCATCCGGACAATCATTTTTCCATGGTTGATGTCGCGGACGACAGTGAAGTGTGTCGATGGTCCGAGCGGGTGATGCGCGAATTCGGAACGCCGGACCTGCTCTTGAACAACGCCGCCACGATCAATCGAAACGCGCCGTTATGGAAGGTGTCGGCAGGCGATTTTGATCAGGTGATTGACGTAAACATCAAGGGCGTCGCGAACGTCCTCCGGCATTTTGTCCCGGCCATGATCGCAACGGGCAGGGGAGTAATCGTGAATTTCAGTTCGGGTTGGGGCCGTTCGGCCGCCCCCGAAGTCGCCCCCTATTGCGCCTCGAAATGGGCGATCGAGGGACTCACCAAATCGCTGGCGGAAGAGCTTCCCGCAGGACTCGCCGCAATTCCTCTCAACCCGGGGGTCATCAACACCAAGATGTTGCAAAGCTGTTTCGGCGGGGATGCAGATTCGTATCCCGATGCCGGCGCGTGGGCTGAAACGGCGGCGAAGTTTCTTCTGCGGCTTGGTCCTGCCGACAATGGCCGGTCACTGTCGGTGGAATAAAATAGCCATTGCTGCCTGCCAATGCGTCGACTAGTTTTATCCCAATGGCGTACGTAAAAAAGCGAGAAAACCGGCCCTCGTCGGTGAAGTTGATCGGCGTGGGTCTGGATTCTGACGGGCACAAACGAATCACCAAAGGCGACCACTTCGCGCTCTACGGTGGATCGCGGGAGACTCACGAGAAAATGACCGAGACGACGATGAAGATCAGCGAAAAATTGAAGCAGCGCGGCAAAACGATGAACGAGGTTTCCCGGGAGGAATTTGACGACATCGCCCACGAAGTCGGTTTGCGCCGGAACAATCCACAGTCAAACTAGAGCGTCATGGCAGTTACTTCTCCATTCGAATATCACCCCTACGTTTTCCTTGCGGTGTTCGTGGTCGTGTCGGCGGTGTTCGGCCTGACCCCGCTGATTCTGGCGCGGTTGTGGGCCCGGAATTTTTCACCGCAAAAACCCGGCGAAGTGAAGAATGCCACCTATGAATGCGGGCTCGAGGCGAAGGGTGACGCCTGGTTTCAGTTCAAGTCGCATTACTATCTCTACGCGATCATGTTTCTGGTGTTTGACGTGGAGACCATTTTTCTCCTGCCGTTCGCGGTGGCCTTTGGTGGTCTGTCCGCCGGCGCGTTCATCGCCATCATGATTTTTCTGCTGCTGCTGGTCGAAGGACTGGTCTGGGCCTGGAGCAAAGGTGTGTTGAACTGGAAATGAATTTCAAATGATCGACCCCGGATTAAAAAGTGAATTGGGCAAGCAGGGCATTGTCGCGACGAAGCTCGAGGAGCTCTACAACTGGGGCCGCAAAAACTCCGTGTGGCCGCTCCAGTTCGGGCTCGCGTGTTGCGCGATCGAAATGATCGCCACGACGATGGCTCGGTATGATCTCGCGCGGTTCGGAGCTGAAGTGTTCCGCCCGTCCCCGCGTCAGGCGGACCTAATGATCGTTGCTGGAACGGTCACCAAGAAAATGGCCCCGCAGGTCGTTCGGTTGTTCAATCAAATGCCGGAGCCGAAGTACGTGATCGCGATGGGCGCGTGCGCGATTTCCGGCGGGCCGTTCAAGCAGGGCTACAACGTGTTGAAAGGCATCGACCGGTATCTGCCGGTGGATGTGCACATTCCGGGTTGTCCTCCGCGACCGGAGGCATTGATCCACGCCATCATGACCTTGCAGGAACAGATTGCCCGACAAGAATTGACGGGTGACGGCCGTCCGCGTCACCTGCGTGCAGATCAGCCGAGCGAATTTCCCATTCCAAAATTCGGTGAATATGACCTAGTTCCCACCGCGAACGAAAAAGTATGGCACCCACCGCTCCTCGTCCGGCGTTGATCGATTGCGCCTCGTTCGGGCGCAATCATGTTGAACCAGTCGCGATAGCTGAAGGAAGGGCCAAAAAGCATTGGCGGAGGTTCTGATTCTCGAAAATTATTCCTCGCCAGAATTCTCCGTCGACCGCACAACAGGGCGACACAAGAATGCCCGGTTCCCAAACTTCCATCGAGGGGTCCCATCAGCCCGATGTTCACCTGTTCCATCACTCGTTCAGCGAGGGCGGGGGAGCGGAACGATATAGTCGGGATATCGCCGATGAACTGGTCCGGCGCGGGCGCAACGTCATCTTTCACGCGCGACGGGTGGACGAACATATCGCGCGACCCGGCGGACTCGAATTGCGGCCCGTTCACTCCGGGACGTTTCCAAGAAAGCTCAAGGATTTCTACTACCATCGAAAAATTGCAGCTCTCGCACCGACGTTGTGCGGTACCCAGTTTGCAATGACACGCGTTCCGGTGCGTGACGGCGAGATCTGTGGCGGCACGCATCGCGGCTATTTCCTGAACGCCGGGAAATGGATGGGGTTGTTCGACCGGTTGCAGGTGGCGATGGAGATGAAGAGCTACCATTTCTGTCGGAGGATGATTTCGCATTCCCATTTGTGCGCGGGTGAATTACAGGACTTGTACGGACTGCCGGAGGAACGGGTCGTCACGATTCATCCGCCAGCTGACCTGAATAAATTCAGCCCTGCGTCCGCCGAACACAGGAGCGAAATCCGCCGTCGACTGGAACTGCCGGAGGGAAGGACGGTCTTCGCCTTCCCTTCCAGTGGACACAAACGCAAGGGGCTTTATCCGCTGATCGACGCGATGAAACCGTTCGGTGATCAGGTGATTCTGGTGGTGGCCGGCAGCCCGCCAGGCCGCGTGCCTGAGTTCGTGCGGTATCTGGGGCATTTGAAATCGGATGAGGTTGCGGATCTCTACCGGGCCGCTGATTTCACCGCGATGGCTTCGTACTATGAACCGTTCGGACTGGTCGGCGTGGAGTCCGTGTTGTGCGGCACGCGGGTGGTTTTCGAACAAAAGATGGGATGCCTCGAAGTGATCCGTCCTGGTGCGTCGTTGCGTTTTGACGTGTGGCGCGCCGAGTCGATCCGTCAGTCCGTAGCGGATGCCATCGCACAGTTCAAAGCCGGGGTTCATCGACTGGAGAATCCGGCGGACGAACTGACCTATGATCCCTCGGTTGAAACCCACGTGACACGGGTCATGGAAGTGCTGGAACCGGCCGCCTGATCCGGGTCGGGTCGGTTGCAGTGGAGAGTCCCGCTCTTTTCGTTTGCCCGCGGCGGGGCATCTCTCTAAGTTACGCGGCGTACCACTATGAAGATGCATTCGATCCTTTCACTGGCGTTCTGCGGTGCCCTGATCTTGACGGGCTGCACTTACATCAACAAGCCGATCAACACCGATCCGACCGTGCGCATCGGGTTCAACGGCGAAAACCTCGACGGCTGGCGTGCCCCGCATGGAACCTGGGAGGCCGTCAATTCCATCAAACTTGATCCTACTGATCCCGGCAAGTTCATCTACAGCACCGGCTACGGCGTTCTGGTAAACGGCAGTGGCGGTCCGACGAGCAATCTAGTTTCAGATTTCAACCATGGTGACGTCGAAGCGGTCATTGATTTTAGTGTCCCCAAGGGATCCAATTCCGGGGTCTATTTCATGGGGCGCTACGAGGTGCAGATTCTTGACAGTTGGGGCGTGACCAACCCGAAGGAATCGGATGTCGGCGGGATTTACCATCGCTGGGTGAACGATAAACCGGTGGAAGGCAGCGCGCCCCAGGTGAATGCCGCCCGGAAACCCGGCGAGTGGCAGACGTTTGACGTGGTGTTCCGTGCACCACGCTTCGACTCGTTGGGGAACAAGACGGAAAACGCCCGGTTTGTGTCCGTGAAGCTCAACGGGGTTCTGGTGCAGAAAGATGTAGAGATTTCCGGGCCCACCCGCTCGGCCTTCATCACCGACAGCGAAGCGTTGTTTGGTCCGCTGATGCTCCAGGGCGATCACGGCCCGGTGGCCTATAAGAAGATCCGTCTTCGCAACGTTCTTCTGGATTGAACATCCGCGAATGTCCGAACTTCGCTCTGCACCAAAAGATTTCGCTGGAATCGTCCGCCAGCTGGGACCGGGTCTGATCATCTCGGCCGCCATTGTTGGTTCGGGGGAACTGATCATGACCACCAAGCTTGGGGCGGAAGTCGGTTTCTCGCTTCTGTGGTTCATCATCCTCGGTTGCATGATCAAGGTGCTGCTCCAAGTTGAACTGGGCCGTCAGGCGATCATTCATGGACGAACCACACTCGAAGCCCTGAACTGTGTGCCGGGACCCAAGTTGATCGTGTCCTGGCTGGTCTGGGTGTGGGCGGTGATGTTCATTTGCACCTTCTTTCAACTGGCCGGGATGGTTGGAGGGATCGCTCAGGTGTTCAAAGAAGGTGGTTTCGGTCAGCAATGGGGTGACTCGACGTGGGCCGCGCTGGTCTGCCTGTCCGTCCTCATACTGCTAATCTTCGGCAAGTATGTGTTCGTCGAACGCGTGTCGACGGCCATGGTTGCCTTTTTCACGTTGATGACCGTGGCTGCCGTGTTTGCACTGAATTGGACGCCGTACGGCATCTCGGTCGGAAATCTGGTGGAGGGGTTCAAGTTCCAGCTGCCGGAGAATTTCGGAACTGCATTCGCAGCGTTCGGCATCATCGGAGTCGGCGCTTCGGAACTGATTTATTATCCTTATTGGTGTCTGGAAAAAGGATACGCAACGCAGACCGGTCCCAATGACGGTTCAGCGGAATGGACCGAACGGGCGAAGGGCTGGCTGCACGTGATGCGGATCGATGCGTGGGTGAGCATGGTCATTTACACTCTCGCGACTGTCGCATTTTATCTGCTGGGCGCGGCGGTATTGCATGCCAAAGAATTGAACGTGACGGACAAGGACATGATTCCAAACCTGTCGCACATCTACCGTGAATCCTTTGGTCAGACCGGGTTCTGGCTGTTCCTGTTCGGCGCGTTTGTCGTGCTCTATTCCACGGTGTTCATCGCCACCGCCAGCAACGGCCGCCTGTTCGCCGACTTCTTTCGGTTGATGCGCTGGATTAAAGCGGATTCCGAAACAGAACGTCAACGGGTGGTAAGGATCGCCTGTGTCAGCCTGCCGGTGCTCTACTTCATCATGTTCGTGGCGTTCGGTTCACCGGTCTCGCTGGTGACCATCGGGGCGGTGGCCCAGGCGCTTATGCTGCCGTTCCTCGCGCTGGCCGGACTTTATTTTCTCTACTTCCAGACGGACAAGGAACTCAAGCCGGGACCGGTCTGGACTGGATTTTTGTGGGTGTCCGTTCTGCTGATGACCGCGACCGGCTTCTACCAGTTGGTGACGAAGCTCTTCGGGAGTTAGTCTTTCACCACCCGGAGGACGACGAAAATTTGATCGTAGTGCAACGTTGGATAGAGCGCGCGCGCCTTCACGGTCTCGGTGATTCCGTTTTCATCGTCCACCACTTCCAGTTCCTCAAAATTGATTGGGTCATCATCCCACTCGGATAGATCGCCGGACGCCGACAACACGTATTGGAATCCACTTCGAACAATTCGACGATGGTAAGTTACGACCAAAATTGATTCACCCGAACCCAGCAACGGCACAAGCTCTTCCTGAACGAACCGTTCCGCGTCGGGCTCGTGTGGATTACGATTGAACGCATACTCAACGAAGTTCACAACCCCGTCATGATCGGGATCGGCATCGGCGCCGCTGACGTTTTCATCGTCATATTCGCCGGCATCAAACGTTCCGATCTGCCAGCCCATAAACGGCGAATCAATGAACAAAATGGTGGCGAATGTCGGAGCCGCGACGTTGTAGGTTGATGATGTAGTGACGGTGACGGCGAGGTCTTCGAGAGGTTCCTCCAGTCCGTCTCCGATCGCCTGAACGTCAATGATCGCTTCGCTCTGTCCGTCGGTGAAAATGATCGTGCTGCTAAATGTGACGAAATCGGAACCGGCGGTCGCGGTCCCCGAGATCGACAGGTTGGCGCTCAGTTCTCCTTGGAGATTTTCGCTGCGAACAACTCGGAACTGTGCCAGATCATCGACGCCCTCCGTCGTCTCGGCGTCAACGGCGGAAATGGTGAGCAACGGAAGAGTCACCTGTCCGGAGACGTCGGCAATCGTGACCGTGGCGAGACTCGGTGAGCCGACCCGTCCGCCATCGACCGATGTCAGTCGCAGCGTGACGGTTTCATCCAGTTCCTCCGTTTCGTCGGCGACGGGAGTAACCGGGAGATCGACTGAACTGGCACCGCTCGGAATCACGATTGAAGCGGGCAGGGGAGCGTAGTCGCCGGGGCTGCTCGCCGAGCCCGCGATCTGAAAATATACGGGCAGGTCGCCCGCCGTGCCGCCCGTCCGCGAAATTCTGAACATGCCTGCATCGCCCGATTCGTCCGCTGCCGGGTCCACCGCGCTGACTGTCACGACGCCGGCATCGTCATCGGTGATCGTCAGGGTGTGCGTCGTGTTGACATCGAGGACCGCCCCCAACGGGGAACTCAATCTGATAACGATGGTTTCATCCGGTTCCTTGACGCTGTCATTGACCAGGTAAAAGTTGATGGTGCCCAACTTGTCGCCCGAGGGAATGGTCAACGTGCCCGCCGCCAGATTGTGGTCGTTTGCACTCTCGGCCGTGCCTCCGACCACCGCGTAGAGCACCGTGACGTTACCGGAGGTTGAACCGCTGAGCACGACCGGCAACTTCACCGACGTGTTCGATTCAATTCTTGAGTGCGCAGCCGATTCAAAACCAATCGCGACGGACCCGGAACCGTCGTCATCCTTGATCGTGATTGTAACCGGATCAGTCGTGCCGACATTGTAATTCGCACCGCTCACCAGTTGGAGGGTCATGCTTTCGTCGTCCTCCTTGAAACTGTCATTCAACGGAGTTACTTCAAGGTCGATGCTGCCCGATCCGTCGGGAATGGTGACGGAACGGGTGAGCGGAACGTAGTCTTCTCCGGTGATCGCATTTCCGGAAACCGAGTATTCGACGACAAGATCACCCGCAGTTGGTGCTGTCCGCGCAAACGTGAACCGTGCGTTGTCGCCGCCTTCCGTCGCAGTGGAATCCGGCTTGGTCAGCGTCACCGTCGGTAGTTCATCATCCTGAATGGTGATCACGGCGCTGCCGGGCATCCCAATATTGTAGTTGGGATTGTTCTGAATCACGAGCGCCACCGTTTCATCGCCTTCAATTTCAGAATCAGTCAACGCCGAAATGCTCACGGTTGCCGAGGCGCTGCCCGAAGGAATCACGATGCTGCCAGCCGGACTCGTGTAGTCCACGCCCTGGGTCGCGGTGCCGGTGGTGGTATAGTTTACCGTCAAGGGGACGGTCAGGTTTCCGGCGCGGCGCACGACGAACTGCGCCTTGTTCGACGTGCCTTCAATCGCGAGCGTGTCGTTCGAGAACACCGTGACCAGCGTCGGGTCGTCATCCTGGATGGTCACCGTCGCAGTTCCGGAGCTGATCTGAAAATTCTCATCGGATGTGAGTTTGAGAATGACGGTTTCATCGCCCTCGACCAGCGAGTCGTCCAGTGGATGAAACGCGACATTCACCGACGTTTCACCAGCCCGCATGACGACTGATCCGGCGGGTTCGATGTAGTCGGTACCGGCGGTGGCCGTACCTTCAAACGTGAAACGCACCGTGATGTCGTCGTTGCGATTGATGTAGCGGCTGATTGTGAAAATGCCCTGATCCGAACCGCTCTCCGTCGCGCGGTTGTCAGCGCTGGAACTCGACGATGAAACCGTAAGGTTCGGTTTGTTTGGGGATTCATCATCCAGAATATAAAGCGTCGCCTCAATCTTCGCGCCGATGACGTAGGAGCTGCTGGCGTCCAATGTCAGAATGAGGGTTTCAGCGTCCTCGATGAGGGTGTCCTGATTAGGCGTCGCCACCACATCAATGTGATCCGCGCCCGCCGGAATCGTCACGCTGTAGGGAGAGGAACCGCCGGGAGTCGGCGAGAGAGTGTAGTCGCTGGAAAACCCCGACGTGCCCGTGCGAAGGTATTTCACGCTGAGCGACGACGCGGTTGATCCGGTCCGGCTGAACCGGAATGTCCCGGGATTGTTGCTGTCTTCAGCGGCAATGGCGTCAACCAGTTCGATTCCGACGACCGGTTCGGCGTCGGCACGGAAATCAATACCGGTGAGATCCGTCGACACATCGAGCGCGTTCGACCAGCCACCGATCAGAGCGAAATCAAATCCGTATAGCGCGGCGCTGATCGTGTGGCTGCCCGAGAGTCGAGCGATGACAAAGTTGCCATCCGTGTCGGTGTAACTGCCACGATACGAACTTGTCGACGTCGAACCATTGCTCACATGAACGCCTTCGATCGGATTGCCCTGAACGTCAGTGATCCGGCCGGCGATGGTGTGCGTGGTCGGTGATCCTATTCGAACCACCGTAAATGCGCTGGCGAAACCGCCCTTCATGTCGCTCACACGACAACGCACCACGTAGTCGCCCGCGCTGCTCCACAAATTCGTCGCAACAGGTGAGTTGGCGCCGAAGCTCAGATCTCCGAAGTCCCAATCGTAAGCGAGCACATCGCCGTCGGCATCGTTCGCCGTCGCGGTGAAAATGATTTCCTCACCGGTCGTTGCCTGCGCCGCCCCGGCCTGGATCGCGATGGTGGGAAGTTGATTGCCCGAAAAATTGCCGGTGTTGACGACGACATCGACGGACTTCCCGGTACCGGTTCCCTGCATCGCGACTGGCGTAATATAGATTCCGGCGGCGACGTCGGCGAACGTTCTCCCGAGCACAAGCGCCGCATCGTCCTTGCTCGAATTTCCGGCCGGCGAGCCCGGCGTCGTGTCGAGCAGGTGCGCGCCGCCGCTGCTTTGCGACCACGGATCCCAGCGTAGCAGCACACCGTTCTGAATGTATTTGTTGCTGGCGAACAGGTGGCGCAGCTCGACCCAGTATTCGCGGTCGTAGTCGCGTTTGACATTGATCGCGTAATGCCGGTCGGGTGCCAGCACGGGAATGTCGAAGGCGTGGATGCGATAGGTGCCGCTGCTGTTGGCGTCGTGAATGTAGGAATCGCCGAGCCAGTCGATCTTGTTCCGATGACCGGCGCTGAAATGTTTGTCGCCCGCGCTTGCGGAACCCATCGTGTCAAAGATGTCGCCATACTCCTTGTGCGTGCCCGGACCGATTATGCTGTTGTTGCTGGCCTGCCAGTAGTTCGCGTGCCACAGGCCGTAGTTGTGACCCAGCTCGTGGCAGACGACGCCGAGACTGGAGCTTTGCAGCCAGCATCCCTTGCCGCGGACGTAGGCTTTCCCACCGTAGGAATATCCCGGGACGGATCGAAACCGGACGGCGTCGAGATCAAAATCCGCTGTGTCGTAACCGGCAGCCTTCGCAACGGCACGCGCGTCAGTGAGCAGCTGGCTGTCACCTATCTCGGAGTAGAACGCCTTGGTGTTCGGGAGCGTGAGCAGTGGCGTCACGGTCGAATTCAGGGACGTCGTGTCGTAGGAGTTTTCGACCATCCAGTCGTTGACCCGGTTCATCAGATCGTAGGCGGCCGACTCGGAAATGGGGTCGAGCAGGTCATCTGGAAAATTGACGCGAATAAAAAGCAGTGACTTCAGGCCCTGCGACCAGCTGTCCATCGCAACGGGCAGGTCGCCGGAACCGGTGATGCCGCCGGTATCGCCCGCAATCCATTGCTCGTATGAATAGAGATGCGAAGCACGGCAGGCGTAATGAATGTCGCCGGCCACTTCGATCGCAATTTCCTGACCGACGGCATCGGCGGGTTTACCCGTGATAACGCAAACCGGATCGCTGGCCGCGGAAACGGTTTTCAACGCGAGCGCCTCGTCCATATCGAGCACCCTGATCGGGTTCTCGCTCAACGCGATCACATCGTCGATGGAGATCCCGTTCAGCGGAACATTCTGCGCGGAGCCTTCGCCGAGTTTCTTTCCGTAGACGAATGCACGGTAACGCTGTCCACCAATGAAGACTTCGCGATCAACGTTGCTTTCCTGTTTTTCAAAATCACTTCCGACGAGCACTCCATAGTTGCCGCGAATGTTGACCGGTTGTTCAAGGTACTGATGAAACTCCGCCGGCAACGACTGACGGACGCTCCACGGCAACGCCTTCGCGAGTGATGCCTGCGGATCGGACTGGATGAGACTCTTAAGGCGGGCCCGGCGTTCTTTCGCCAAAGCGAGACCGGTTTGATGCAGAGCGATTTTGTTCGCTTCGGACGCGGTATGAAATTGTTCGGCCCAGTCTTCGATGGTTGAGGAGGGCGCTCTGTCCGGCTGATCGACAACGAGTGAAAGTGGGGCCGGGGATTGAACGGGCGCATCGATCACGACCGACTTGGATACGGCTGCAACAGTGATCTCTTCCGACGTGTCCCTTCCGGAGCGGATGATGCAGATCACCCCGAAAATTAATCCGGATATGATCAACAGGTTGCGCGCGTGGTGCTTCATGAAAAATGGCGTCGGGGCGGAAAATATTGCCGTTTCACGCACGACAGCTCTCCTTAGCAACGCCGGTGCCGCGAGTCGTCAGTAGGGAAATCCAGTGCGCCTGAACTCGTGGGGTTCAACAAGTTGGGTGTGATCGAGAATGAAGAGTTTCCAGTCATTCCCTGAGGAATCGTCCGGCGGACTAGCTGAGGGCAACCCCTTGTGAGGCGGTGCTGAATCGGCTGGCGGATGTCGGCCGACCGGTTTGACCGTTGCGACCTGTCCGGTTTTGGCACAGCGCCGGTGGACAACGGCTTCCACCAATCCAGGAAGATTCTGACCGCCTCGGTGTAGCGTTCCGCTTTCTCTCCTTCGGGAAGGTGGCTCAATATAGAATGGCCGTGGCGAACAGCAGAATCGAGTTCCCGGCCAGAACTAACTGGCGCAGTAAAATCTCGCGGCATTCGCACCAAAGAATTTCGTCTGATCGGCCTCGTTGAAGTCGGCAACGTAATCCCGTACGAGACCGTGAACCTGGTCATAGCTGCCGCCCAGCAAACAAACGGGCCAGTCCGATCCATACATCAGACGATCCATTCCAAAGGCGCCGAACACAACGTCGAGATACGGTCGGAAGTCGGCGGGTTTCCAACTGCTCCAGTCGGCCTCCGTGACCATGCCGGAAACCTTGCACCAGCAATTTCGATGGGCTGCAAGTTGTTCGATGTGCTCACGCCAGGGATTGATCACGCTGTCCTTGATCGCGGGCTTGGCGATGTGATCGAGCACAAACGCCTGTTCGGGAAACGTCTCCACCAGCTTGATCGCTGCCGGCAATTGCTTCGGAAAAATCAGAATGTCGAAGGTGAGCCCGAACGGTTTCAACTTGCTGATGCCACTTTGAAACGCTTCGCCTAGCATGAAGTCATCATCCGGTTCATCCTGCACCACGTGGCGCACTCCGACAAATTTCGGTTGACGGGAAAATTCATTCAGCTGGTCGTCAACTTCTGGTGATCGGAGATCCACCCACCCGACGACGCCCTTGATGATCGGTGACGCTTCCGCCAACTCGAGAAGCCAGCGAGACTCTTCGATGCTCTGTCGCGCCTGCACCGCAATGGATCCGTCGAGCCCGGCTCTGTTCAACAGCGGCTTCAGTTCGTCGGGTAGAAAGTCCTTTTTGATCGGCCAGTCCGATTGAATCCAGGGATACTGTTCGCTGCTGTAATTCCAGAAGTGCTGATGGGAATCAATGCGCATTCCGGGACTATGGCACCGACGAGGAACTGAGAAAAGGAAGTTAACAGAACACTACGCGATCAGTTCGCGGACCACGTTTCCATGTACGTCCGTCAAACGGAAATCCCGGCCTTGCGCGCGGAATGTGAATCGTTCGTGGTCGAAGCCCAGCAAGGCCAGAATGGTGGCGTGTAAGTCGTGAACGTGGACGGGATTCTCCGCCGCCGCGAAACCGAATTCATCGGTCGCGCCGTGGACATAACCGCCGCGCACGCCACCGCCGGCCATCCACATCGTGAATCCATAGTGATTGTGATCGCGACCGTTGATCTTGCCGGCGTTGGAACCAGGGGTCGGCAGCTCCACCGTGGGTGTGCGACCAAACTCACCACCCCAAATGACCAGCGTGTCCTCCAGCATGCCGCGTTGTTTCAGGTCGATCAGCAGCGCGCCGATGGCCTGGTCCGATTCCTTGGCGAGCCGCCGATGGTTCACTTCCAGATCGTCGTGATTGTCCCAAGGCTGCCCGGCACCGTGCCAGACCTGGATGAAGCGGACGCCCTTTTCCAGCAGACGTCGCGCGGTCAGGAGCTGTCGGGCCTGTTGACCCGGACCGTACAGGTCGCGAATGTGCTGCGGCTCCTTCGTCAGATCGAACGCATCTGACGCATCCATCTGCATCCGGTACGCAAGCTCGAACGACTGGATGCGCGCCTCAATCTGCGCGTCGTGCGCGCGCTTCGCCTGATGTTCGGCATTGAGTTCCTGAAGCAGGTCGAGCTGTGCGCGCTGTTCGGGCAGCGAAGTGTATTTGTTCTCGATGTGCTCGATCAATTTTTCGAGCCGCGTGTGCTTCATGTCGATGTAAGTCCCCTGATACGCGCCCGGCAGAAAACCGCTCTGCCAGTTCTGCGATTCCTGGATGGGATACCCTCCCGGGCACATCGAAATGAATCCCGGCAAATTCTGGTTGTCGCTGCCGAGACCATAGGTCACCCACGAGCCGAGACTCGGGCGGATCTGCCGGGCTTCGCCGCAGTTCATCAGCAGCAACGACGGTTCATGGTTTGGCACATCCGCCTTCATCGAACGAATGACCGCGATGTCGTCGATGCTCTGGGCCACGTTCGGAAACAGTTCGCTGACCTCGATGCCGCTCTTGCCGTATTTCTTGAACGTGTAGGGCGACTTGTAGGCTGCGCCGGTCTTGCGTTCCGTGCGAAGTTGAAGCGGGATTTCCTTGCCGTGATATTTTTCCAACGCCGGTTTGGGGTCAAAGGTATCGACGTGCGACGGGCCGCCGTTGGCGAAGATGTGAATGACGCGTTTCGCCTTCGCCGGGAAATGCGGTTGCTTGGTGGCCAGCGGGGAAATCATCTCCGAAGCCGACGCGTTCGGAACACCGACATTGTTCAGCAGCCCCGTCAACCCGAGCGCGCCCATGCCCATGCCGCAGCGATTCAGAAACTCACGGCGGGTGAGTGCGAGATGCTCCGGGTTGAACGAATGGTGGCTCATGGATTAATTAACTGAACGTAGCGCAGTTTTATTCATCGCGGAAAGAAAGAATTTGCGCGCGGGATCGTTCGGGGCGCAATCGAAAACGGGTCCGACATGAACGAACCAACCGACGGAGCTCCAGCGTTGGTCGACGGACCGCTGCTCTGCGAGCCGCAGCGCTCCCGTCATTTTGAAAACGCTGGAGAAGCCCAGTGTCTTTTGCCCGTGCGGAGCCTCTGCGGTCTGCAAGACGGCGGTCCGGTGCCGGGCAGCATGTCGGCATCACTCGGACGGGTGCAGACGGGGCATTCTGTTCAACTGGACTTTTTCGCCCAGCGCAGTTTCGCGGATGACGATCTAGGGTTCTGGTTACGTTCCTGCGGCGTGGCCCGGATCACGTCGCGGGCGATCTCGGCGTAGTGTCCGTCGCGCAGACCGGCTTGAAACGCCTTCTTCACCCGACGGTCTTCGCCCGAATGAAACGTGAGGATGGCGATCCGGGCACCCGGGTTGAGGCAGTACGGCAGGTTCCGCAGAAACATGTCGATGGCCGGGAACTCGTCGTTCACCGCGATCCGCAGCGCCTGAAATACTCGCCGAATGGTCAGAACGACGGTGTCGCGATCCGGGTCCGGTGCCGCGGCTCGAATGGCATTGGCCAGTTGATTCGTCGTCGAAAATGCGCGCCCTGCCAATTTTTCCGAGAGTTCATCCGCGTACGGTTCATCGGCGTTCTCCACCAGAAGTTCGGCAAGATCGTCCGGTGTGATTTTCTGAAGGAGGACGGATGCCGGAAAACCCCGTTGCGGGTTCATCCGCATGTCCAGGGGGCCGTCGCCCTTGATGGAGAAGCCTCGCGTCGGATCGTCAATCTGCATGGACGACACTCCGAGGTCGACAAGAATACAGTCCGCGCCGGACAGGCCGGCACCCGTCAGGACCTGGGGCAGTCCGGCGAAGTTGCTGCGGACGGCAGTGAACACGTCCGGACCAAACCCGGCCTCGCGCAGGCGTTGCTCCGTCTTGGGCAGCTCGATCGGATCCGTGTCCAGACCGATCAACCGGCCGCCGGGAAGAACGCGTCCAAGCAGCTCGCGCGCGTGTCCGCCGTAACCAAGTGTGCAATCAACCGCGACCTCGCCGGGTTTCGGGGAAAGCGTCTGAAGGACCTCCGCCACCATGATGGAGCGATGGGTGCCGGCCGGCGTCTTTCCCGAAGCGAGCACCTTCGCAATGGTCTCCGCGTGCCGGGCGGGATCGAGCTCCTTGTATTTATCCTCGAAACGGCGCGGGTTTTTTCCGGAGTAACGGGGGCGCCGCCGGTGTGTTGTCGGCTGCGGGTCGGGCGTCGGAGAATCGGCTGCGGCGTTATCGGTCACAACGGTTGAACTACCGGAGCCGCCGGAAATTTGCGACCTTAAACCGTTTGACAGCACGCGCCGCCCGGATCAAGGATATCGCCGTCCCAAACATTCGACCACGGGGAAGAGCTGTCGGGACTGTGCTTTGAAGGAAACACGTAAAAATGGAAAGGGAGGTTGGAGGGGTGAATCAACAATTCAAATGGGTCTCGCTGGTGGATGACGATGCGGCGGTCCGCGATTCGTTAAAAACGGATATCGAACACGATCACCGGTTCCGGTTGAGGTCGGAATTTGAAGGGGCACCGGACGCCCTCGAATGCCTGCCTTCATCTCCTCCGGACATCCTGCTGCTGGACGTGCGGATGCCGGGCATGGACGGTTTGGAATGCCTGCGGCGCATCCGCGACGTTCTGCCGGCCACGAGGATCATCCTGTTCACGGCCCTGGGAAATGCCGACATTCTTCATCACGCGCTGGCGGGGCGCGCCAACGGACTCGTGCAAAAGCGCGGCCCCACCGGTCGGCTTCTGGAAACCATGGCTCTCGCGAGGTCCGACGGTTTGTTCCTGCCTCACAACGACCACTCCGCCGGACCGTCCGTTGTGCCGGGGACAATTCACCTGGCACCCCGCGAACGGCAGTTTTTGGAAATGCTGGCCTCGGGTTTGGGAATCAAGGAAATCGCGATTGAGTTGGAACTGGATCGGCACTACGTGGACAACCGCCTTTCAAAATTGTACCGGAAACTGGACTGTCACAACGCCACCGGAGCCCTGGCCCGTGCGCTGAAAATGCGGCTGATCGCCCCCCCCCCGCCCCGACGCAGGATGAATTCTGACGGTGGAAGCCGAAGCCGACGGTGATGCCGGACTGCTGATCAGGACGGGCGCGTTTGAACCCGTGGGCCAAGGTGGGGCGACGGGAAGCCGACCTTCGGCCTCCGAGCGAGCCTTCCGGGGCTTTGCGACAACCGCCGGGTTGCGCCCTCCATTGATACCAACACCGCCCGTTCGTCGGAGGGAGCTTGTTACGAATCGAAGGGCACGAGTATTCGTGGGTATCTCGTGCGCTCGGAGGTTCGCCCGGAGGGCTCTCCCCACCCGCCCTACACTGTCAAAATGCATCCTGCCAGTCCGCCGGTGTTGCCCGCAGCGAGGATGGTTAGAAATCTCACTCTTTCCAACGCCCGCCCGTCGGGTAGTCTCGGTGGCATCACATTGGGACAGAGAATGGAACATCCACTAAAGATCAAAACCCGAGGGACAAAATAAAAACAAGTTGCCTTGGGCGTGGGTCGATCAAGTGACGGCTTCGGATGAAGCCGCCACGGCGTGAACAGCCTCGCCCCACCACCCAATGATCTGTACTGGAAAAAATGGACAGGGGATTCTCTTAGAAAGAGAATTGAAAAATGAAGCGACGACGACATAGCCAGGAATTCAAGAAAGAGGCGGTTCGTTACATGGTCATGGAAGGGGAGAGCGCGCCCTCGGTGG
>JBDNGP010000123.1:0-18111 GCA_041689265.1 Verrucomicrobiota bacterium | reverse complement strand
TGGTGCCGAGAATAACGGCGGCCTTTTTTAAAATGTCGTTCTCCTGGCGGAGCAGGACGTTTTCGCGTCGCAGCGCCCGCAGGTCATCCGCTCCGGACCGCTCGCCAGCAGCTCGATGGCCTGGGCCTTGAACTCCGGGCTGTATCGCTTTCGTGGTTGTAAGGTCTTCATGGCTGGATTCTCTTATATCACGGTCCAGAAATCTAGCTCACCTCAGGCCTCCTGGTTGTCGGGTAATCGATCGCGTATCTCGAAATGCCGAACGTCGGTGTGAGATTTGATGACGGCTGGTAGTGGACATCAATCCATCTGTCGGTCGGACTGGTTCAATTAAACGGCTTCCTGGGTTCAATCAGCCTTCCGCACGCAGCCGAATCCGCGACACCGAATGTCGCGCCCGGTTGGGCCCGGGAATTGTGGTCGCTCAGAAACGTTCGAAAAAACGATTTTTACCGCGTTCGCCATGACTGAAGTCCGCCGGAATCGAAAATTAAAAAATACCCCGTTGACACGGTTAGGCCGTTCTGGTCTTCTCCCCGTCCCTTTAAACGGGTTGGCTTATGTACGCAATCGTCGAAACTGGAAGCAAACAATACCGCGTCACTGCGGGCGACAAAATCGAAGTCGAGCATCTGGAAGTGGAAACCGGGCAACCGGTGACACTCGACCGCGTGCTGTTCATCAACAATGACGGCAAAATCTCTGTCGGTGCGCCGACGGTGGATGGTGCCACCGTGCTGGCCGATGTCATCGGCCACAAGCGCGACAAGAAGGTCGTGGCCTTCAAGATGAAACGCCGCAAGGGCTATCACAAGAAGATCGGGCACCGTCAGGAAAAGACCGTCATCCAAATCAAGGAAATCAACGTTTAAGGATTTTTTATGGCTCACAAGAAAGGACAGGGCTCGTCCCGCAACGGTCGCGACAGTCACAGCCAACGCCTCGGCGTGAAGCGCTTCGGTGGCGAAAAGGTCACCGCCGGAAGCATTATTATTCGTCAGCGCGGTTCAAAATTCCTCGCTGGTGAAAATATCGGCATCGGCCGCGATTGGACACTTTTTGCCACGAAAACTGGCGCGGTGAAGTTTGACAAGAACGGTCGCCGGGTAAACATCGTGGCTGAAGAAGCCGTCGCAGCGAACTAGTTCGACCGAATATTTTAGTCGGCGAGGCCTGGTGGTCTCGCCGTTTTTTTTTAACAACCCCGACAGCCATGTTCATCGACGAAATCAAGGTGATGGCCCGCGCCGGTCACGGCGGTCCGGGGAGTGTCGCGTTCCTCCGGGAGGCGTTCCGGCCCAAGGGCGGCCCATCCGGCGGCAACGGCGGCCGCGGGGGCGACGTGATTCTGGAGGCGAGTCACGACATCAACAATCTGGTTGCACAATTCTATCGCCCACGTCTCATTGCCCAGAATGGCGACCCCGGCATGGGCAAGTGCATGGAGGGTCTCGCGGGTAAGGATCTTGTGATCAAGGTGCCGTGCGGCACTTCGGTCTGGCGTCTCACTTCGGCCAAAAAAACCACCTTGCCGGGCGTGGAGTTCAGCGACGACGCGGATGCCGATTTTGAAGCTGGCGACGAAACCGCCGAACCGGAATCTGAAGAACCGGAACAACCAATCCCCGTCAGTTCGGTGGGACGCCCGACATTCCGGGTCGCCGCCGACGGCACGCACGCGCTCGAAATCGATCTGGAAGCCGTGGAGACGGCTACGGTTGTTGACGAGCGCGGTGGAGAACTCGTCATTGATCTCGTCGAGGACGGCCAGCGATTTGTGCTCTGCAAGGGCGGGCGCGGCGGATTGGGGAACAAGAATTTTGCGACCGCTCGTCGACAGACGCCGCGTTTCGCGCAGCCAGGCGAGGAAGGCGCGGAGGGCGAATTTCGTTTAGAACTGCGCATCATGGCCGAGGTGGGCCTGGTCGGATATCCCAACGCGGGCAAGTCCACCTTGCTTACCGCAATTTCCCGGGCGACTCCCAAGGTTGCGGCCTACCCGTTCACGACGCTGCACCCGCAGATGGGCATCATTGAGTTCGAGGATTTCAGCCGGTTGACGGTGTGTGATGTCCCTGGAATCATCGAGGGCGCCCACAATGATGTCGGGTTGGGCCACGCGTTTCTTCGCCACATCAGCCGCTGCAAAACGTTGGTCATGCTGGTCGACATGGCGGGCACGGACGGTCGCGCACCGTGGGATGATTACAAACAGCTCCTCGCGGAACTGGAACTTTACGATCCGGCGTTGCTGGAGAAAAAGAGAATCGTGGTCGCCAATAAAATGGACGAGGAGGCGGCGGCAGAGAATTTGAAGAAATTCAAACGGCGTATTCCCAAAACGCCGGTCCTCAAAATCGCCGCCGCCTACGACGAGGGCATCGCCGAATTCAAGCAGGCGATCCGGCAGGCGGTTGCCGAGGCCGCCGAGTAGAAAGGCGGGGCTTGCCAAAAGCTTCGCCGGTCTGCGAACTTGCGCCCTTTCGCGCTCAATCGAATACCGTTTCATATGTTAAAAGCTGGAATCGTCGGTCTGCCCAACGTAGGGAAATCCACCCTGTTCAACGCCGTCACGAAAACGCGCAAAGCCGAGGCGGCGAACTACCCGTTCTGCACCATTGACCCCAACGTCGGGATCGTCACGGTGCCCGATTCCCGCCTGGAGGTGCTGGCCAGCATTGCCAAGACGGCGGTGAAGATTCCCGCCGCGATTGAATACGTGGACATCGCCGGACTCGTGGCCGGGGCCAGCGCCGGTGAAGGTTTAGGTAACAAATTCCTGAGCCATATCCGCGAAGTCGATGCCATCGTGCAGGTCGTCCGTTGTTTCGAAGACGAGGACATTCACCACGTCTCCGGCAGTGTCGACCCGGTTCGCGACATCGAAATCATCAACACGGAGCTGGTCCTCGCGGATCTTGAGGCCACCAAGAAAAAGCTGAACAGCGTCGCCAAGGACGCCAAACGAGGTGACAAGGAAGCCGGTGCGCAGGAAGCGGTTTTGAACAAGCTGGTTCCAATTCTTGACGAAGGCAAACCCGCGCTTACCGCCGATCTGACTGCCGAGGAAAAGGAAGTGGCGAAAGGGTTTTATCTGCTGACGAGCAAGCCCACGATCTTCGCGTGCAACGTGAAGGAGAGCGACCTCGCGACGGCGGATGAGAATCCGTACGTCCAGAAAGTTCGCGACTACGTGAAGGCCCACCTCGACTGCGAAGCCATCGTGATCAGCGCCCAGATCGAGTCCGATTTAACAGATCTTTCGCCGGAGGAAGCCAAGGATTTCCTGAAAGAACTGGGGGTCGAAGAAAGCGGAGTGGGTGCGCTCATTCGAGCCACCTACCACCTGCTCGGGCTCCGCACATATTTCACGGCGGGTGAGAAGGAGGCGCGCGCGTGGACGATTCATGCGGGCGACACCGCACCGATGGCGGCGGGTGTCATTCACTCCGATTTCGAACGCGGATTCATCAAGGCCGAGACCGTTTCCTACGCGGATCTGGTGGAATGCGGTTCGGTCGCGGTCGCCCGAGAAAAGGGAAAATACCGGATGGAAGGCAAGGAATACATCGTGAAAGACGGCGATGTTCTGCTGTTCAAGTTTAACGTCTGAAAATTAAGCCGAAACGATGCAATCGGGATGGGGAGCGCACGCGTCCCCGCGTGCTGTGTGAGGCGTCCCGCCGAACACTTTTTTTGGAGCTCCGGACCGGCAAACACCTTCTGGTGAATTCAAGTGCGCCAACCGAAGGCCCAACTTTGTTTTCCCTTGTAACCACATTCCCTGGAAAATAGGTTCCGCTTCATGGCAAGATGGAAACGATACCTCATCGACTGGTTCTGGCCTGACCAAATCTCGTTCCTTACCAAGGGACGACTAAATGGAATGCTTTATGTGGGCTTGGCGGTGCTCGTTGTCATCGTCGGGTTAATCATTACCTCGACATTCAACCATTGGATTCGATCAGACATCGATCCTTTCATGGGTGATCTAATCATCCGATTAGAATCTGCGAGTCAGGGAAGCGGCGATGTTTCTGCCGCAGGGCTAAAATCTGCGTCAGCCGTTTTGGAGGTCTGCCGCGCGGAAATCAAATCCGTGCCGACGTTCTACATTCCAGTGGTATTTTTTCTTTTTTTCGTTTTCAGTCTCTCCCTTGGAATCGTTTCCCTGCGCGCCCACAAAGCTGTGGCACTGGCCGTGAAGAACCGGACCAGCGATTCACAGACTTGCGAGGACTAACCGAAGTTACCATATTTTTGCGCGGACTGAAACAACGGAACTAGTGAACCTCCAAAACGCTGGTGACGAAGCTTGAAAGACTATCACATCAACATTTTCCACAGCGTGGAAGACGGCGGTTACATCGCGGATATTCCTGATCTGGCGATGTGTTCTGCGTTCGGGGCCACGCCAGCCGCAGCGCTTCGGGAAGCGCAGAAGGCCAAGCGTGGGTGGCTCGCAACGGCCAAAGAATTGGGCAAACCGGTTCCGCCGCCCCGCTACCGGCCGGTCTGGTATCAACTCGCCCAAGCGTAGATTGTCCGTGGCCGGAGCAAACGCCCGGGTTGGAGCGCGGTCGGGTGACAAACCGACGTTTTGGTTTTCATCTGTTGAAACTCGGATAGACTGACGCCATGAACTTGGAACAACTTGAACAGGACGTTCTGAAACTGCCGCGTGAAACACGGCGGGAATTTGCGCGCTGGTTCTACGAACACGAGAACGAGATTCTCGATCCGCAGGACGACGACGAGATCAGTCCGGCCGTGCGGGCGGAGATTCTTCGTCGACGGGATGAGGCGCTGGCCCACCCGGAACAGATGGAACCGTGGGACGGCACGATGGAACGCGTGAAAAAACGTCTTGATGAAGTACGCCGTCAAAAAGCTGCCACCCGTTGAGTGGGATTTGCTGGAAGCGGCGGTCTGGTATGACCAGCAACTGGACGGTTTGGGTGATCGTTTTTTGGCGGAGGTGGATGTTGCAGAACGCTCCCTTGAAAATCAGCCGTTGATTTACGGCGCCCGGTTTGATGATGTCCGGTGCGTCCGCTTGAAACAGTTCAATGCTTACGGGATCTACTACGTCATCCGGCAGAACGAAGTTTGGATCATCGCCATTTTCCACGGCTCCCGCGATCCCGAAGAACTGGTCGCGCTCCGGCGGCGGTTCGATGTTTAGAAAATTATTTTTGCGAAAAGAAAAACCACATGGACGAACAACAGATTAAAGAAGCACTCAAACAGGTTCACTACCCCGGTTACTCGCGGGACATCGTGTCGTTCGGTCTGGTGAAGGACATCGCTGCCGGGAATGGCGCGGTGACCATCGTGATCGAGCTCACGACCAACGCACCGGACGTGGCAAAAAAGATCAAGGCCGAGGTCGAGCAGGTCCTGCGTTCGTTGCCCGGCGTGACCAATGTGTTTGTCGACATGCGGATGCCCGCCGGTGGTGGGCCTCAACCTGCCGGTCAGCCCAGTGCTGCGGGCGCGCCCAACAAGATGCCCGGGATCAATCGCGCCATCGCCGTTGCCTCGGGAAAAGGCGGCGTCGGCAAATCGACTTGCGCGGTGAACCTCGCGTGCGCATTGGCAACGATGGGCATGAAGGTCGGCCTGCTCGATTGCGACATTTACGGACCGAGCGTGCCATTGATGATGGGCGTGAGCGGCAAACCCTCGATCAGCGCCGAGGAAAAGCTCGTTCCGCACGACAATTACGGCGTGAAGCTGATGAGCATGGGTTTCCTGCTCGACGGCGATCAACCGGTCATCTGGCGCGGACCGATGATTCAGAAAACGATCCAGCAGTTCGTCACGCAGGTGGACTGGGGCCAGCTCGATTATCTTTTGGTTGATCTTCCTCCGGGAACCGGCGATGCGCAGCTCTCGCTTTGCCAGACCGTCCCGCTCGACGGGGGCGTCATCGTGACCACGCCGCAAGAGGCGTCACTCGGTGTGGTGCGCAAAGGCATCAATATGTTCCACAAGGTAAACGTGCCGATACTCGGGCTCGTTGAGAACATGAGTTACTACACGCTCCCCGACGGCAAGAAGGCCTTCATCTTCGGTGACGGAGGCGGGAGGCTCGAAGCGGAGCGCCAGGAGATTCCGTTCCTCGGTGAAGTTCCGATCTTCCAGGAAATTCGCGAGGGCGGCGACATCGGCCGACCGATCGTGGTGGCTGCGAAGGAAGGCGTTCCTGGTAGTGCGTTCATGAAGATTGCGGAGAATTTGAAGAATCGGTTCAACTGATACAGCTTGGTGCCGGGCGCTGTTCCGCGCGTTATGAACGCATCAATCGAACTTCATGATTCAACAATCTCCGGCGTTTCACAAGATGATGCCGCAATCACGCTTCTCTTCACGCCAGCTTATATACACAAGTCCGATGGTCGACCGGGCATGGATTCTGGCAGTGGCTGGACGCAGGATCTGCGTCTCGTGATTGGTGCGGGTTCGTTGACGGGCCAGCTCCCCGAATTTCCATGCGATGTTCAGGATGGTGAACTGGTATTGGGTACGGAAACACACCCGAACGGTATTCCAATTCCGTTCGGCGCCGATGTTTGCCCGGTCATCTTGCGCTTGGTGTTTTATCCCGGATTTGAGATGAAAGTTGGTGGGGAAAGTCTTCGTTTGGAATTGATCGGGGAGCCCGTCTACGTCGAGGAATTTCATCCGTGAAACGGTGCCAGCCGCCGGGGGCACGTTGTTTTTGGAATGCCGTTGAATCGATCTTCGTCAGGACTTTGTAAACTGCCCGACAGGCGGACGGGAGATCTTCAGTCCGCCACGACGATTTCGAGCCCGAACTCGGCCGTCCACAGCGAGGAGAGCGAACCCCGGACATTTGTTAGCATCGCTTCGGGCAAAACCGGGTGATCACCCAGCGCCGCTCGAAATCAGCGGCGAATCATTCGCCAGCCAACAGAAGTTCACCCGACGCGGAACGAGATCTTTTTGATTACTTCGCGGCCGAACGCTGTTTGCAGGCGCGTCAGGATGTCCTTCCTCCGGTAACGCACAATTTCATCGAGCCACACGCTGCTGTCGATGACAACGAACAACGTTCCCTTCACGATTCCGGCCGGTTGTGCGTGTGCCGTAATCCGGGCATCGATCAGGTTGTTCCAGACCTTCATCACCTCTGTTTCGGCCCGCCGCTGTTCCAGCTTCAGTGCGGACAACACATTGACCATCACCTCGCTAGCGTGCCGCTCGGTGCTGCGAAACGCCACCTCGTCCGGGCGCAGATCAACCCGTCGCCACTGCGCCAGCACCCGGTCCTTGTTGCTCTTCGGTTGACGCGCATAGACACGCGGCTCGGCGCGTTTCACCCCGGGCAACGAATTCATTTTTGAATCCGAGGACGTGGAACCTGTTGATTTCTGGGGCTGTGCCATGTGAGCTGTCCGAAGGCATCATCGCGACCGGTCGGGCATTCTGAAGCGCCCGGCTGAATTGGCAAGCCCGGGCGCCGAATCGCATCACCCCAGCTGATCCTATACGGAACCATGCAGTTAAATTCCGACAGAACGGGCCACTGGCCCGTTCTGTCGGGCGACCCGCCCGACAGCCGTGCGCACGGAGGACTCACTGAATGGTGATGGGTAACGTGCGCTCGACTCGGCGGCAAGTTGCCGCCGAGAACGGCCAAGTTGGCCGTTCCACCCAGACCAATCAAATAGTGTTGGCTGCTGGGCCTGTCACGCGCGCCCAGTTGGAGGCCGTTTCTGCTTGCTGATACGCGGTTGGGTCAAAGCTTCGCCGGCTCTGCAGTAGACGCTTCGTCCGGCGGTTCCTCGGGCAGTGTCTTGATCGTGTAGGGGGAGGTGCCCGTGATCGTCTTGTTGGTCAGGTTCATCGTGATCGACGGGGATTCCCATCTCACGCGGCTCACTTTTTTCGTGGCTTCGTCGACTCTCGTCGCCGTCACCACCGGGTCTCCGTCCAGGACCGCTTCGCTCGTCTCCGCAGTGTAGACCAACGTTTTGCCGACCGCGTGGACCTGTTCGTCGCCGAACTCCACGTCGTCGATCGCCCGCACTTCGGACGCCGTGTTTTCCGGTCCGTCGAACAATGCCGTCACCGTCTGAGCGAACAACGTGTGCGGACCGCTTTTCGCCGTGACTCCCCGCTCCGCGTAAAGTTTCTTCGCCTTCCGCTCGGGTGTGAACCAGATCGTCAGCTGTGGCGCGGTCAGGGAATTGGTCGACTGGCTCACGACGACGTTGCCCGTGAAGACCGCCTGTTCGCCGCTCAATACGTATTCATCGGAAGTGATCTTGACGGGCTCGATGTTGGTCGAGCTGGAAGTTGTTTTCGTGGGTTCCTTGTTGGTGTTTTTCTCGAACCAGTTCAATCCGGCCAACAGCTCTCCACTGAGGGTGATGGTGGTGTCGCCGGTGGCCGTGATTTTCTGGCTCCCCATCGGATCTAGCACCTCGATCACGCGTGCCTCGGTGCTGGTCTCCGAGGACGTCCACTCGGGCTCGCCCGTCAACGTCACCCGCCAGATCCCCGCCTGATCGGTGGTGAACTCCGCGCGGTCAGCCCGACCCGTGCCGTGATCACCGTCCCGGTTCACGATGAACTCAAAATCACCCAGCGCCTCCGCCCGTGTCGGTTGCCGGTTCGTCATGTTTAGGTGAAGCAGGATCTGCCGGCTCGCTGCCGACCAGTTCGTGGATTGCACGACCGTCACGGCATCGTGGAACTCGAGCAAGCCTGGCGTGAGCCGGTAATAATTCGCGTCGACATCGACCCACTGGATGAGGTTGGTCGACGCGGCAGGCCGGTTGGTTTCCATGAGCGTTGAAGGAATCCTCATCGTGGCGTGATTGGTTCCCAGCAGATCGAACTGGTTGCTCACGACGAGCAGTTGCAGCAGACCCGCCGTGCCGGACAACAGGCCGCGCTCCCAACGCGGATTGCCGATCAACACTGCCCGGCCGTCAATCCCCGGCGCGGTCGACATGATGGCCTCGTGACTCTCGGCGACCGCCACGCCGTCCTCGGTCTCCATCGCGATTCGCACCTTCTCGATCGCGCGCACCTCCCGGGTCGAATTCGTCAGCGCATCAACGTTGAAACGAAGCATGCCTGCGTCGAGCGTCAGTCCGTTGCCGTCGGCGAGGCGCACCGCGTCACGATACTCCGCATCGCCGGTCAGGCCTTTGTATTCGAATTCGCCGGAAGTCACGGTGAGTTCGGAATTCGTCCGCGTGGTGGAACCCGTTTTCACCTCCAGTTTCCTGCTCTCAAAGAAACTGCGGTCGAACCGGGTCATCACATTCGAGAGAATGATCAGCTCCTCCAGCTTGGGGAAAAACGAATAGCCTTCGCCGCTCAGCTCAAACCGGTCATCTGCGCTGCGAACCAGAACCACGCTCTCCGACCTCACGTTCGTCCGCGCGGTATCGTAAAGGCAGAACGGTGTTTCGACGATCAGGTTCAGTTCGTTCTCGCGCCGCGTTTCAACCAAAATTCCTTCCAGCCGGAACTGTCCGTTGGGTTGGGCAAATGCGGTGTCGCCCTTGAGCATGAAACCCTCGCCGTGAACCACGAAATCCTTCACCGGCCGCGCCCCCAGAAGCTTGCTCGCCTGGTCATCCTGCGAAAGGACGCGCCCCGCACCCGCCGTCAGAATCGACAACGTCAGAACGAGCGGAAATATGCGGACTGTCTTCATTTGCTGTGTTGTTCGACAATGGACGCCCACATACCCTGCGCTTTCAAGATCATTTCAATCACTTCGCGAACGGCGCCGTGTCCCCCATCGGTTTTCGTGCAATAGTGCGAAACCTTCTGAACTTCGGAAGGCGCACCCGGCACCGTTACTGCCAGCCCGACCCGGCTCAACATCCCGAGATCTACGATGTCATCGCCCATGAAGGAGACCTCGTCCCAGCCCAAGCCGGTCTTCTTCAGAATGTCTTCCGCCGCCTCGACTTTGCTGCCTTTTATTTGAACGAGAAAATCGATTTTCAACTCCTCCGCTCGCGCAGTAGTAGCCGTCGACGGACGCCGGGAAATCCAGCCCACTTTGAACCCTTTTTCCTGCAACAGCTTGATTCCCATCCCATCGCGGATGTTGAACCGCTTGAATTCGACGCCCTTCCCGATGAACACCGACGTGTCCGTCAGAATGCCGTCGACGTCGCACAGGAACAGGCGGACGCGACGACAGCGTTCCGTCACTGAAAGTTTCTTTGCCGAACCGGGAGATTTTTTTCGTTTGGCGGGCATGATCAGCGGGCGGCTTCCTGGATGCGTTTCAATCGCGCGAGCAGCGACGCCATTTCCTTCAACGGAATCATGTTCGGCCCGTCGCTCTTCGCGTTGTCCGGATCGGGGTGTGTTTCGATGAACAGACCGGTGGCGCCTGCTGCCACTGCGCTCGCCGCTAGCACCGGCGCGAACTCGCGCTGGCCGGCTGATTTGTCACCGCCACCACCGGGGAGTTGAACCGAATGCGTCGCGTCAAACACGACCGGGCAACCGGTCTCCTTCATGATCGGAATTGATCGCATGTCCGCGACGAGATTGTTGTAGCCGAACGTGGTGCCGCGCTCGGTCAGCAGGAGATGTTCGCCACCGGCCTCGCGCGCTTTGGCGACGACCTGTGACATTTCCTTCGGCGAAAGAAACTGGCCCTTCTTGATGTTCACGATCTTGCCAGTACGCACGGCCGTTTCGATGAGATCGGTCTGACGGCAGAGAAACGCCGGGATTTGAAGGACGTCGACAATGTCACCGGCCAGTTGCGCCTGTTCGGCCGTGTGAATGTCCGTGACCACGGGGATGCCCAACCGGACCCTGATTTGGTAGAGCACTTCCAAACCCTCCTCGAGCCCGGGACCGCGAAAGGATTTGCCGGACGTGCGGTTCGCCTTGTCAAAACTCGCCTTGAACACGTAGGGAATGTCGAGCTTGAGACAGATTCGCTTCAGCGAACGCGCCACTTCGAAGCACAATTCCGGACTTTCGATCACGCACGGTCCGGCAAGCAGGAACAGGCCCTTGCGCCGGTTCATGGATTTCCAGAGTTTCGATAAAGAAGATCGCACGCACGTTTTTTAGCAAGCGATGGAACGGGTGTCGAACAGGATTCATGAAACGGGGAGCAGCGGCGCATGCGAGTGATCGGGGATGAATAAGGAAAATAGGAACGCAGGAAACTGATCACTGATTCACGGATCATTTCCTCTCTTCGAGACCTCCGTGCCTCTGCGGGACAATTGGATTTCCCAAGTTGACTCACGCAAAGAGGCGGAAGCCGCCGAGTTTTCTGATTAAGTCGGCAGCAGCGGTTCCGCCAACCCGTCGGCTGAATTGTTTCATTCAGCCTGCCGAGTCTTCAAAATAGCTGTGGGTTGAAAACCCGCGCTCCGAAGGTGGGGCAGCGTTTCCAACCGGTCTCGTTGAGGTCGCAAGAAGCCGGACACGCAGACCGCCGGAGGTGGAATGCCGCAGGTCCGGTGGCGGGAAAGATCACGGCGCTGAACCCGATAACCTCAGCTGATGGAGTTCAGATATTTCCAAGCTTTTCATTCTGTTTGCTGGATAATTGAAACAGGGGCTTGCCTGAGAGCGCTGTTTTGTCTAGTGGTGTCAACCATGACTACTGCATCGGTTGACGTGAGCAACCAGGAACGAATCGCAGCGCTTGGAAAACAGGTGCTGGCGGGCGGCGAAATCTCGCGGCGCGAGGCGATCTTTTTATTCAACCTGACGGCGTCCGCGGACATTTACGATCTGATGTCGTGGGCCAACCGGATTCGCGAGGAATTCAAGGGCAACAAGGTTCATCTTTGCTCCATCGTGAACGCCAAGGCCGGGAGTTGCTCGGAGAATTGCAGCTTCTGCGCGCAGTCTTCATTTCATCAAACGGGGTCGCCCAAATATGGATTTGTCGATCCGGAACCGCTTGAAGAAGCGGCCGAAGAAGCGGGTCGAAACGGCGTGACCGCCGTCGGACTGGTCGCAGCGTGGAAGGGCTTGAACGAAGGCCCGATCCTCGACGAAGTGTGTGACCGAATTCGCGAAATGAAGGCCGGTGGCAAGACCCGTCCGGACGCTTCACTCGGAATCATCAAGAATCAGAACGTTGCCGACCGGTTGAAGGAAGCTGGTCTCGAATGTTACGGGCATAACCTTGAAAGCTCGCGTAACTTTTTCTCCAGCCACTGCACCACCCACACCTTTGATGATCGTCTGGAAACGATCGGCTATCTGAAGAAAGCCGGCATCAAGATTTGCTCCGGCGGAATCATCGGCATGGGCGAGACGCTCGAGGACCGCTGCGACCTCGCCTTTGAAATCAAAGCCATCGGAGCGAGCGTTGTCCCTATGAATTTCCTGAATCCCATTCCGGGCACGCCGTTGGAACATGTTCCGCCCGTGGCTCCGTTGGAGTTGTTGAAAACGGTCGCGTGTTTCCGGTTCATCTTGCCGCGCAAGGAAATCATGATTGCCGGCGGGCGCACGGTGAATCTGCGGGATTTGCAGGGCATGATGTTCATGGCGGGCGCCAGCGCGTTGATGGTCGGCAACTACCTGACGACGCTGAACCAGCCGGTTGAAAAGGATCTCCAGATGTTGCGTGACCTCGGACTTGACCCCGACTGGGATGACGACGGGTTCAAGAGCCAGGACAGCGGATCGAAGTGCGGATGTTCCGATACCGAAGAAAAAGCCGGGGAACTTGCCACCGCCTGAAATGGCACCGCCGAAAGCATTCGGACGCAATCAGGGCCGTTATTGTGGCGACGCCGTCGACATTGACGCGCTGAACGAGTCGGTGCTCGCAGAGGCGGACCGGCACGGGTGGACGAAGGAGGTTTTCCACGGTGGTAAAGATTGCGAGCTGTCCGCACTTCGTCGGACGTCCGGCTCTGGACGCGCAAAGATTTACGTTTCAGCAGGAATTCATGGCGATGAACCGGCGGGTCCGGCGACGCAGCTCGAACTGCTCAGACAAAACGTGTGGCCGACTGACGCGGAGATCTGGTTGTTTCCCTGTTTGAATCCGACCGGGTTCCGGTTGAACACCCGCGAGAACGCGGAAGGCATCGATCTGAACCGGGACTACCGGCGACAACTCGCGGCGGAAACGAAAGCGCACGTTCAGCTGCTGGAACGACTGCCGCAGTTCGATCTGATGATCTGCCTGCACGAAGATTGGGAGGCGCAGGGCTTTTATTTATACGAGCTGAATCCCGACCACCGATCGTCACCGGCGGAGGAAATGATTCGCGTGGTTTCCCCAATTTGTCCCGTCGATCTCACTGAGATAATTGACGGTCGACCCGCCGCATCCGGCATTATTCGTCCGGAACTTGATCCCGCGACCCGCGATGAGTGGCCGGAGTCGTTTTACCTGATTCTCAATAAGACGCGTTGGAGTTATACGTTGGAAGCTCCGTCAGATTTTGACCTCGGGGTTCGCGTCGCCGCGCTGGGAGCGGCGGTGAACTGCCTGCTCGCAAAAGTTTGATCCATTTGCGGGTGGCAGCGTAAACATCGCGAGTGACGTGAAAAGTGGGAGGACCGGTGGCCTGGCACTTTTTCGAGCACGGAAACTGGTGCAAACCGCGATTGCCTAAATCTCGAATACCGCGCAGACTTTGTGCATCAAAAGTTAACTCTCATGAATTCCACGATTCTGTTTCGCATTGGCCGACGTTTACTGAACCTCACTTTTACTTCTTATGCCGCCGTTCTGCTGGCGCTTTCTGCGGGGCCGGTCTCGGCGGAACTCGCCGTCGGCAATCTCGCCGTCAAGGAAGGCTTCAAAGCCGAACTGCTCTACACTGTTCCCCAGGCCGCGCAGGGTTCCTGGGTTGCCATGACCATTGATTCCAAGGGCAGGGTCATCGTAAGTGATCAGTATGGAAGTTTGTACCGGTTCACGCCGCCGCCCGCGGGCAAGGAACTGACCGCCGACCAGATTGAAAAGATCGACCTGAAGATCGGCAACGCTCAGGGGCTGCTTTACGCCTTTGACAGTCTTTACGTGATGGTGGCGAATGACGACCCGTTCAAGCGCGGCCTGCACCGGGTTCGCGACACCAACGGCGATGACAAGTTTGATGAAGTCACCTTGCTCCGCGAACTCGTCGGAGGCGGTGAACACGGTCCGCACGCGATCCTCAAACATCCCGACGGCAAATCGCTCACGATCATCGTGGGGAATCAAACCCGGATGACCGAACTGTCTGGCTCAAAAGTGCCGAAGGTTTGGGGTGAGGACATTTTGCTGCCTCGACTTTGGGATGGAAACGGCTTCATGAAAGGGACGCTCGGCCCCGGCGGAACGGTTTACAAAATTGATCCCGATGGGAAGAACTGGGAACTGCAGGCGGTCGGTTTCCGAAATGAATACGACGGCTCCTACAATCGCGACGGCGAGTTGTTCGTCTTTGATGCCGACATGGAGTGGGATATGAACACACCGTGGTACCGCCCGACCCGCGTGAATCACGTGGTGAGCGGTGCGGAGTTCGGCTGGCGTTCCGGCGCGAGCAAATGGCCCGCCTACTATCCGGACAGCCTCGGCGCGGTGGTGAACATCGGCCCCGGTTCTCCGACCGGCGTCACGTTTGGTTACGGCGCGAAGTTTCCCGCGAAATATCAGGACGCTCTCTACATCTCCGACTGGAGTTACGGCAAACTGTACGCCGTTCATCTGAAGCCCGACGGTTCAACTTACACCGCCGACTTCGAGGAATTTCTGTCAGGCCAGCCGCTCGCGTTGACGGACGTCGAAATCAGTCCCATTGACGGCGCGATGTACGTCGCGGTCGGTGGACGCCGCACCCAGTCCGCACTTTACCGGGTGACCTACGTCGGGAGCGAATCAACCAAGCTCTCGAAAGGGGACAGCAAAGGGGCGAAAGCCCGGGCGCTCCGCCGTGAACTCGAGGCATTTCATGGCGGTACGCACGAAGGCGCCGTGGAGCTCGCCTGGAAAAACCTCAATGACAAGGACCGCCACATCCGTTTCGCGTCGCGCGTCGCTCTAGAATGGCAGCCCGTCACCGAATGGCAGCAGAAAGTGCTTACCGCCACCGATCCGCAACGCATCATTCTCGGTGTCATCGCCGTCGCCCGGGTGACTGGTCGTGACGAACCTCATCGCACGGAGAAGAGCCCTCAACCCAATCCCGCACTGCGCGGGCTGTTGATGGACAAGCTGGATTCCGTGAAATGGGAGAAACTCGACGACGCGCAGCGCCTTGATCTGCTTCGCGCCTACACGCTGGTCTTCACCCGGCATGACCGGCCCGAACAACATCGCCTCGACGCGTTGATCAAGAAGTTCGCCCCGCTGTTTCCGACGCCACATCCGGATCTGAATTTTGAACTCGCACAGCTGCTCGTTTACCTTCAGGCACCAACGGCGGCGGAGGCGCTGGTCAATTATCTGAGCTCGGCGCCGACCCAGGAGGAACAGCTCAACTTCGCCAAGACATTACGCAGTCTGACAACGGGATGGACGCCAGAACTACAGAACGCGTATTTTGGCTGGTTCCTTCGGGCGGCGGCCTTCAAGGGCGGCGCCAGTCTCAACGGGTTCATTCGTGACATCAAGAATGATGCGGTCGCCAAGTTAAACGACGAGGACAAGGCGCGGTTGCAACCCATCCTTGAAGCGAAACCGGAAATCAAGAATCCGATGGAACTGCTCGCGGCCCGCTCGTTCGTCAAGACATGGACGATGGCGGACTGGAACGAGGTCGCCAACTCCGACCTGCGCGCGCGGAATTTTGAAAAAGGCCGTCAGCTATTTGGTGCGGTTGCCTGTTCGTCCTGCCATCGTTTTGCCGGTGAAGGCGGTGCAGTCGGTCCTGATTTGACCGGTGTCTCCGGGCGTTTCAGTTCGCGTGATCTGCTGGAATCGATCATCGAACCGAACAAGGCGATCAGCGATCAGTACGGCGCGATTGTGATCGAGCTCAAGAACGGCGAGTGGGTCACGGGACGCGTCGCCAACATGAACGGCGACGGCCTGAGCATCGCCGAGAACATGCTGGCGCCCGGCGATTTCACGAACGTCAAACGCGATGACATCGTGAAGATCTCCCCGTCGACCACTTCGCCGATGCCGGAAGGTCTGCTGGACACGTTGAGCAGAAACGAGGTGCTCGATCTCGTCGCCTACCTGATGTCGCAGGGCGATCGCAACAACAAGATGTTCAAGTAATCCACGGCGCGGACAAGGTGACCTATTTGTGGTTCACGTCACGGTCGTTCGGGGAACACCTCGAGCGGCCGTTTTCTTGGCGGCTGCGTGTTGCGTTGGTTCCACTCCGGCGGATAACCGAGGCAATGCGAGAGGTAACGCACACCCGTGATCACGCGATCCCGGTTCCGATGCTGGTGTCCGTACACATGAACCGTTGAACCCCATTCGCGGAGCAGTTCGTCCAGCTGCCGGCAGCCGGCGACGCGCGTGAAATTGAACTCGGAAACCGCGTCATTCCCTGAACCGTGCCGGGTCGTTAGAAATTTCTCCCATTCCTGAAACACCAGTTCCACTCGCGGCAGAAAGTGGCTGAACGTGACAACCCGCCGGGGCTCGTCGGAAGATCCCGGCGGGCGATTCAGCGAGAGAAGGTGTTCCGCCGGGGTCGCGTCGTCCGGCATTTCCGGCCATTTGATCCGGTAATTGTCGGCCCACATTTCCAGCGAGGGATCTTCGCCGGGCTTTTCGAGAAAGAGACTGCCGTCGCCTTCCTCCGGTTTCAGATACCACGAGAGCAGGGGGATGATCTGCCACGTGCGCCCGCTGATTTCCGCATTGAACGGGTTCACCCGGATGTCCTCGGCCTGACACCTGGCGTGGAGCTCGTGCAGCTTCTCCAATGAGTTGAACGGATCCTGATTCAGCACCCAGAGATCGTGGTTGCCGGGAACGAACGCGACATCGCGGAACTTGCGTTTCAACTCGCGCAGGCAGCTCAGCACTTTCTCCGCGTCGCTGCTGACGTCGCCGGCGATGAGGAGGGTGTCGTCGCGATAGTCCGAATCCGACAGCCCGGCGATGAGCTTGAAATTGTCCGGGTAGTCAACGTGCAGATCAGACCAGGCGTGCAATCGTGACATGGGTTACTCCCGGTTTTTCGTGTCGATCATGATCGTGACCGGGCCGTCATTGGTGAGGCTGATCTTCATGTCCGCGCCGAACTCGCCGCGCGCGACCGGGCGGCCCAGATCAGATTCCAGCCGCGTGAGAAAATTCTCGTAGAGCGGGATCGCCGTATCCGGTTTCGCCGAACGAATGAACGACGGCCGGTTCCCTTTCTTCGTGCTGGCGAACAGGGTGAACTGGCTGACGACCATGATCCCGCCGCCGGTCTCCTGAATCGACCGGTTCATCAACCCGTCATCATCCCCGAAAATTCTCAGGCGGACGATCTTGCCGCTCAGCCATTCGATGTCGTCGGAGTTGTCGGCCTCCTCCGCCGCCAGCAGGACGAGCAGCCCGGCACCGATCCGGTCCTTCTCCCGGCCGTCAATTTCCACACTGGCTCCGCTCACCCGCTGTATCACCGCACGCATGCGGCAAGACTGCTCCGGTGGAACACTTCGAGGCAAGCCGCGACCGTCTGTCGCGGGCGCCACAGAGGTACAGCCGGTGTTTCGGTTCAGTTGAAAGTTTTTTTGACTCCCCGTCCGGTTTTCTTGCGATCGCAACGAAACAGGTTGGAAGCGCTGTCCTCCGTGCCGGAGCGCGGGTTTTTAACCCGCAACGGTTCCGAAGGAGATTGCGGGCTGAATAAAGAAACCAGCCAGTGGGTTTGCGGAGCCGCTGCGGCCAACGTGGCTGTGGTCCGATTGCGAAATTTCCGACTCACGCCCGCTTCGCTCAAGCCGCAAAGAGCGCAGGTGAAACTGCATCAGAAAACCTGACGCCCTTCGCGCGAACCATCGTCGTCTGATCGGAACCGCCCGGTGCGGGCGACGGCCTTCTTACGTTTGAGTTCGATGAACAGTTCATGCACGAGTTTGCGAACCGGCGCTTCCTCCGGATGAATCACCACCTCCCCATCCTTCCATTGATAACCGAAGGGCGCCTCGCCACCGAGCTTCTTGCCC
>JBDNGP010000122.1:0-3500 GCA_041689265.1 Verrucomicrobiota bacterium | reverse complement strand
TTTGTCGCCCTAATAGAGAGCGGACATTTCACGATCAGCGAGCTCTGCCAGGAGTTTGGGATCTCGCGCAAGTCGGGTCATAAATGGCTCAGGCGTTATCAGGAAGATGGCGTCCAAGGTTTGGAGAACCGAAGCCGGGCCCCCAGGAGCATTCCCTGCCGGACGGAGGTGGAGGTGGAACGGCTGATCGTCGCCGAGCGGCGGCGGCGGCCGACCTGGGGACCCAAGAAGCTCCACCGGGTGCTCCTGCTCAAACATGGGATCGAGAGTCCTCCGGCCAGAAGCACCAGCGGGGAGATCCTCAAGCGCAACGGATTGGTGAAACCGCGACGCCGGCGCCCCGGGGTCTTCAAGGTCGATCGCGATGACCTGCCCCCCGCGGAGCGGGTGAACCAGGTCTGGGCGGTGGATTTCAAAGGATGGTTTCTCCTGGGCGATGGAAGTCGTTGTGATCCACTGACGCTCAGTGATCTTTGCACCCGCTACCTCCTCAAGGTGAAGGCCCAGTCCGGGCAGACCTTGGGCCCCACACAGAAAAGCTTCGAACACGCCTTCAGGAGCCATGGGTTGCCGGAGATCATCCGGGTGGACAATGGCAGCCCCTTCGCTTCGATGGGCCCCGGAGGATTGAGCCGCCTGAGCGTCTGGTGGATCAGCCTGGGGATTGATGTGGAGTTCACCCGGTCGGGTTGTCCCCAGGACAACGGTTCCCATGAACGCATGCATCGGACGATGAAAAAGGAATGCTGCCAGCCCTCAAGTCCCAACCGGGCGGCCCAACAACAACGTTTTGCTCGTTGGCGAAAGGACTTCAATTGGGAGAGGCCCCATGAATCACTGGACCAGCAAACACCCGCTGAGCGCTATCAAGCCTCGGCGCGGCGGCTGGATGAGGGCATCAAAACACGGCTCTACGAACCGCACGAGGAAACCAGGCGTGTGAGCACCGCCGGGTTCATCTCGCTCAACGGAAACAACTGCTTCGTGGGGGAGGCCTTTCAAGGGGCCGATGTGGCCATCAAGCGAGAGGAGAAAAGCGGGCTGGTAAGTGTTCGCTACGCCAACGTGCGCCTGGGCAATCTGGAAAATTCTCCCAACGCCCGACTCCGGCCTCCGGCCTCCGGCCTACGCCGGGCGTTGGGAGCAACGCGCTTGCAGCGCGGAATGAGAAAGACTAAAAACAAAAAGTGTTACCCATGTTACCGGTTCATGTGTAACCCATGTGCCAGTTCATACCCTTTGTCCGGGCAGCCGCCGGTTCCACTTGAACTGCAGCCGACTCCTCGACCTTCTCCCTACTGCAACTAAGGATTGTCAGCGATGCGACGACCGCCGCCGCCGTGAGGGAATTGTGAACAAGCGGCGTCTTCATCGGGCGTTGACAATTGAAGATGAGCCGCAGAAAGAGGGAAAGGATTTGTTTCATCTGATTTGCAGTCGTTGCATTTTTTTTGGCGGGCACGGCTGGTTTCGACGATGTTGCATCGGATGACTCTGGCTACGACGCCCGTTCAGCACCGGCCACACTGATGCCCGGGTCAACCCGGTTAATTGTTGGCAACAAGTATCGATGGATGAGGTCGGTCAATGGCGGCGGACGTTCGGTGATTATTTTACGCGAAGCGAGCGCGATGAATTGAAAATTCGGCCGTACATATCCTCGGTCTCCACAAAGATCAGGTGCTCGCCGACGGGAAGCCCGGCGGGAATCGGCGCTTTCCAGAGATGGTTGGATTTGCTGGGATTTCCGAGCGCACGGTTGGTTAACTTCTGCGGGCTTGTCTCCTCAAATTTTTTGAGTGCGAGGTAATAGGGATCTTCCTCAACCGTTTTTTCGAGGAGGATCCATTCCGATTGCTCGCCGATCCGCGTGCGTACCGTCGACCGTTCCGAACCGTTGAACACGTTGACGTAGATGAATGATTCCGGAGCGGTCGCCGAATCCACTTCGGTCGGCGCGAATAGGTTCATCTGATAATCAGCCGGACGGCGGGCCACCTTGTAGTCGAGCACGACCTTTTCACCGTCGAAATTCAGAATGGTATACCCGTTCGGGGCGCCGTCTTTCATCATCGTGTGAGGAATGCCAAATTCGTCCGGTTCACCCGACCACCAGTTGCCGCTTACGGTCACATTCACAACGTGATGATGCGGTTCGCGGCCGTGCCAGCCTTCCGCCTCGCCAAGGAATCGATTCGCGTGCCAGTGCGTGTGTCCGGAGATTGAAAAGGTGTAAGGACGGTCTTCGATCAGACGAAACAGTTGTTCCTTGTCCGTCGTGTTGAACAAGGGGATGTGCATCATGAGCACGATCAATCGATCCTTGGGAATGTGTGGCATCAGGTTCTTGACGAACCCCAGCTGCTCGGCACCCAATCCTCCCGTGTAGCTGCCGCTGCCCTCCGGTTTTTGACCGCCCCAGACGACGTTGTCCAACGCGATGAACGTCACGGGCCCGTGATTGTATGCGAAATAGTTCGGGCCGTAGTAACGTTCGTAGGTCTCATCACTGTGCGCATCGTCCGGCGAGTCGTAGTTCATGTCGTGATTCCCAATCACGTTGTACCAGGGGACACCGATTAGAGCGATCAGGGCATTGTTGGATTCGAACAGGGACAGATCATCAAACATGATGTCGCCGAGCGTGACACCGAACTTCGCGTCCGTTCCGATCAATTCCTCCACGACATCACGGGCAATGTAATCAATCTCCTTTTGATCGCGTGGTTGCGGATCGCCGAAGAAGAGCGCCTTGAACTCATCCGGCTCCTTTTGTCGATGCAATGGAAAATTGATAAACTTGGGAATCGGTCCGGTCGGCGCGACGCCCGCGTATTTCAAAACCGGCGAACCCGCTGGTTTATGAATGTAATAGAATTGTGGAATGTTGTGATGATTCAACGGCGTGGCCCAGCCTTCGGGCTTGATGACGAAGAAAATGCAGTCGTCGCGCAAGGGCAGTTCCCACTCGCCGCGAGTATTCGTCTTCACGATCTCACGCTGATTTGACACCAGGACGTTTCCAATCCCGCGCTCGCCCTCGTCACGGATGCCGTTGCGGTTTTCGTCATCGAAGACGAATCCGCGGGCAGTGAAGCCATCGGCGTGAGCATTCGCGCCAGAGAAGACCACCACCGAAATCCCGGCGGTAAAGAGAAGAAGCCATGTGCGTGCTTGCATAGTTGTATGTCGCGGATGATACCGCGAAATTCACAGAAGAAAAGCGCACAAATCAGAACGGTGGGTGATCTCTGGCGCGAGACAGCGTTTGCGACCTGTCATTATCGAAATGGCGATACGGCAGACTTGGAGCTCCGCGCTACGAAGACGGCAAGATGCGCGTTCCAGCATTGTAAAGGGGTCACCCGACCGTAATCACGGTGCAGGGCGTCGCGGTCGTAGTACCAGTGGACCGGCATCGCCAGCGCATCACCGATGAAGGTTCCCCACACGAGACCGCCCCGTTGTTCTTTTTCATTACTCATGATTTGAGAGATGAT
>JBDNGP010000121.1:0-4878 GCA_041689265.1 Verrucomicrobiota bacterium | reverse complement strand
ATCGTTCCGGATTTCATGAACGGCTCGGCGACGGTTTCCGTGAGTCCAGTTCGCCAGCCGAGACACATCGCCCAGAGCAGTTCGATGGAATGATCGTCCGGGGGAAACCCTTGTCCGAGCGCGGCCATGGCCCATTTCCGAAAGCCGACAACCAAGGGTGCTCGCGTTGATTTCAGAATGATCAGGTCCGCGGTCTCCTCCGAGCGGAGCAGAAAGTAGATCCCGCGGTCGGCGAGATGCGCGCGGTAGTCGAACATGCCGGGAGCGAACGGCCCGGGCGGCGCGGAAAGGACGCCGAACAGCTGGATCGTCTGACCGGGCTGGATGTTCTTCGCGCCGTCGAACTCGGCGGAGGCGATGAGTTTTCCGTGGACTTGGCTCCAGTCAGCGCGGCCCGGGCGAACGTGGCTCAGTTGAATCTGCACCGAGAAGTGCGGCGGTTGATCGGCCGAGCCTTCCAGGGGGGGGTTCTGACGGACGGCGGTGACGGTGCCCTGAACCGTCGCCAGTTCATCGTTGGCCGGGAGAACGGTTCGCACATCGATCGGGCTGATGATCTGCTGGTGAAGCGAGACGTCGGCCGCTCCGGCGAGAACAAGGATCACGGGCAGCAGCCAAGTCCGAATTCGATCAAGGAAGAAGGCGGCGATGCCCGCGATCAAGCCGGCGACGAGCAGCGTGTGGACGGGCAGTTCCACGTGGTTCCCCAGCGCGATGCCTGCAATGAGCAGAACGACGACGCTGAGAAGCGGTTGTTTCATGGGGCCGGGGGATGAGTTTCCTATCCGCCGACAGACTATGTGACCGGGCGCGGGAACTCAACCGGCAGTTTGTAACTTCCTTTCGCGCTGGTACAACAGCCAGCCGTGCCACAGAACGAGACCGAGCGCCGCGCCGCAGCAGTCGATCAACATATCGTGGATCGATCCTCCGCGGCTGGGAACAAACGTCTGATGCCATTCGTCGGACGCGGCATAGAGAAAAGTGATGCCCCACGCCCACGCCGCGCATCGGCGACACCAATCGTCGGGTCCACGACCCAGAGTCCGCCGGATGGCTCGGTATAACAAGAGGGCGAGGATGGCATATTCGATCACGTGCGCGCCCTTCCGGATCACGATCTGGATCTGTCGGATGGTCGTTTCTTTCACGTCGGGCTTGAACCACTGCAGGATCGGTTCGATGATCCGCGACGTCCGGTTGGATGACATCATGTCGGTGGACGCGCCAAAAATCAGAAGAAACCAGAGAACGACCGGGAGCCAAGAAATGAGGAAATAGTTTGAACGTCGCACCGGCGGATGGAATCAATTTGCGTGAACAGAGGGCAAACCAATTGTGTTTGGATTTGCCAATTTGATCCACGTTTGGCAATGAGGGTCTTGTTTATGAAACAATTGAGCCGATTGATGGTCCTGGTGGGAGTGATGTTGGTGGCGTCGAACTTACGCGCCGCCGATGCCCGGCCCACGTTGAGCTGGCATTTTGCCGGCACTGACGAAGTTTTCAAATCCAACCCCGAATCGGTCTTGAGCACCGTCTCCAAGATCAAGCCCGCCGGTGCATTTGGAAATCAGATCAAGGGCCGGCTCTCCACCTGGCTGCCGGCGCAGCTCGGCATGACGGAGAACGGCTGGACGGGCGGGATCTCCTTCATCCGACCGTTGCTTGACGAATTGTTCCCCAATGAATCGTTCGGACTGGTCGTCGGGAGTGATCTTGCGACATCGTCCTGGGCGGTCGCCATCCGACTCGACGACGAGGGCAGGAAAAATTGGTCGAGCGCGCTGATGATGTTTGGACGCCAAACCAAGCTGGCCGAGCCTCAGGAACTGAACATTGCCGGCGCGAACGGGTGGCGGATGGCGGATGAGGGCGGCGCGAAGGGTGTTTCGTTCGTCAGCCTCGGCGAATGGTTGGTTGCCGCCAACAACCTCGACGCCAAGTCCGCCGGGAGAACGTGGGTGGAGGCGTTGGCGAAGAACGGTCGCCCGGCGGCGGCGTTGAAGGAAGACTGGCTGAAGCTGGCCTTTGATCCGAAGATTTTGAAATGGGATCTGGAACTGCCGGTCATCGGCGATGTGCGGCGGGTGGTGGCGTCGTTTTCATGGAAGAACGAATATGTCAGGATGTCCGCCGATCTTCAGCTCGCGAACGACGTGACAACCAGTCGTGAGAAATGGATGACGCCGAAGGAATTGATCTTGGACCCGCTTGTTTCCTTCACCGCTGTCCGGGGCGTGGAGAACTGGATCGGTAGTTTTTCCGCAGTTGAGGCGCTGCCGAAGGAACTAAGGCCCAACCAGCTTTTTTCGTGGAGCCGGGGGAACGTCGCCTTCGTGAACGACGTTGCGCTGCCTGTGACTGATCCTGAGGGTGCGTTCGCCATTCTCAGCAAGTCGATACCGAAAAGTTACAATGATAAGATCATGGAGTATTCACTGGGACAGTGGATCAGCGCGACGAATATGAGCCGTCTGCTCTGGCGCGGGCTGCCAGTGTTTGTGCCCTACCTGAGTCCCCAAACGATCGACGGGCGCGGCTACCTAGTCGGTGGCATCTTTCCGCTGAAAAACAAGGAAGACGCCGCCCCGGCTCCCAAGGCGTTGTTCGATCAAATCGAGGGTCGTGAAAATCTGATTTATTACGACTGGGAAATCTCGGCCGCGCGCATCCGGGCGTTTGACCAGGCGGCCCGGTTCGTGAGTCTGATCTTTGAGTTGAAGGGCGAGCAGGATGGCGCATTCGGGACGGAGTGGATGAAACTGATCGCGGACAAACTGGAGAATGCCGTCACCGAAGCGACCGTGACCGGGGACCGCGAAGTGAACATTGATCGCAAGTCGGCGGTTGGATTCACCGGCATCGAGCTCTGGCTGCTGACGCATTGGCTTGATGGAAAGGACTTCCCGGCATTTCCCTACAACTCTCCCACCAAGCACGGCAAGCGCCCGCCCGCCGGTGACAGGCCGCTTCCTGTCGCCCAGCCGGTCAATCACTGAAACCATGCTCCAACTTGGCGTAAACATCGACCACGTCGCGACGCTGCGGCAGGCACGCTATCGGGGACTCGACCACGGCGAACCCTGTCCCGTCGAAGCTGCGAAGATCGCGCTTGAAGCCGGTGCTCACGGCATTACCGCCCATTTGCGGGAGGACCGGCGCCATATCGTTGATGCTGATGTCCGCGCTCTACGTGCGGTTGTCACGACCCGTTTCAATTTTGAAATGGCCAACGCGCCGGAGATCGTTGAGATCGCGATTGAGCTCAAGCCTGACATCGTTTGCCTCGTGCCGGAGAAGCGCGAAGAACTGACGACCGAAGGCGGGCTGGATGTTTGGGGTCAGTTTGAAGCCATCAAGTCGACCGCGAAACGAATGCGCGACGCGGGCGTAGACGTCAGCCTCTTCATCGATCCCGATCGGTCGCAGATCGAAGCCGCCGCGAAAACCGGAGCCCAGTTCATCGAGTTGCACACCGGTCCGTTCGCCGATGCGTTTCGGGCGGACGGTGCGGGAAAGTCGGAGGTAGATCGGCTCGCAAACGCGGCCATTCTTGCGAATGCGCTCGGCCTGAACGTGAACGCGGGTCACGGGCTGAACCTCACCAACCTGCGGGCGATTTTCGAAGTGCCATACCTTCAGGAACTGAACATCGGACACAGCATTGTCAGCCGCGCTGTTTTCGTCGGATTGGAGCAGGCGGTGAAAGAGATGCTCGAGTTGATGGCGGAGTATCCTGATGCGTGAGCGGTTGTTTCGGCGACCTTCGGTTGCGGGAGTTACCGGCTCAAGAATTCAGTGAGCAGAACGCCGACGGGTGTGCCGATGACGTATCCCCAGATCCCGACGAGAATCCCGGGCAACACCAGTCTCGGCCAGCCTGCGCTGATGGCCACGGCTGCGGCAGTGGGGGCCCCACCGAGGTTCGCGTTCACCGCCACAATGATTTCCTCCAGGTTCAACTTGAACAGCTTTCCGGCGACCAGCGTGAACACGAGGTTGGTACCGGCGATGATTCCACAGAAAACAAAGAACAACGGTGCCTGGGTGATGACGCTGACCAGATCAGCGGGGAGCCCGAGAGTGAACAGGAAGATCATCAGCAGATAGGCTCCAAATTCTTCCGGCCCGTTGACCGTCTTCAGTTGCGGAGTCAGGGCTGTGGCCAGAATGAGACTGGCGGTAGTGATCAGGACGAACTTGTTGGTGAACAGGATCTGCAACATTTGCACCGGCATCGATGATTCCTGGGTGTTTCGGAAGACGCCTCCAAACAAGCGGCCCGCCCCTTCGGCAAGGGCGAGTGCGACGAAGGCAAAGCCAAAACACTTCGCGACATCCAGCAGGGAGATGTCTTTTCGTTTCCAGTGGGCTGCCGCCAGATTCTCGGCTTCGCCGGCGGCGGATTCCTTCGTGTGCGGATGCGGATAGCGTGCGCGGAACCATCGACTTGCGGCCATTGCCAGCATCACCACAAACATTCCGGCCATGACAAAATTGTCGGCTACGATGAGTGGGTTGGCGATGGATTCGGGAATATCGTAGCTGGTCTTCAATGCCATGAAATTCACACCGCCGCCAATGTAACTCCCAGCCATCATGCCGGATGCCTGCTCGATCGCCGGTGAGCCGATTTTGGAATGCAACATCCAGAATGCGAGCACGGTTCCGATGATTGTCCCGACAGCGCTTATGTGAAATACGACAAACAGACGTCCGCTTGTGCGGATGATTTGTAAGCGTGACACCAAGCTCCCCTGTTCATGAGAGTCGTAGATGCCGTAGCATGGCGTGCTATGAGATCTATGACTGAGTCGGATTCTTCGTCCGCGCCCTCCCTGATCAAGACTGATGCGCTGGGGCGCATGCGCACTT
>JBDNGP010000120.1:0-57781 GCA_041689265.1 Verrucomicrobiota bacterium | reverse complement strand
GCGGGCCCGGAAAGCAAAAGAGAACCAGGCCGGGTGAAACCGGCGGCGAAGTTTGCCCTTCGTTCCATTGCGCCTTTGCCGCTTGCGCGTCAAAGACTCCATTCCACGAAGGGCAAACTCTCAAACCCATGCAAAGACACATGAAATACGGATTTAGCCCCGTCTCAAACGGCGAGTTTTAATTGTCGCCACCGGGGAAGGATAATTGTCGTTGACCACGCGTCCTCTCGGCCTCGATCGTCGCTCCCTTCACGGGAGCGCGGATTGAAACTGGTCGATCGAAAATGTGTGACTGCCTGTGCTCAATGCCCTGCCTTGCGTCGCTCCAGTCCAAACCACCCTAAAACCCAAATCCAGAACCGCGCCCGGCTCGATTACAAATTACCCGATGCCGGCCGGCCGGGCGTTGCTGTTTGCCAACCGCGGCGTTCTATGCGAATCCACTGCTTTGCGCATGACGCCCGTTGAACAGTTCGATCAGTTGCTCGCCGGATCCACTCCGTTACTCGCCCTCGCGCCCATGCAGGACGTGACCGATCTGGAGTTCTGGGATTTGATGGCGCGTTACGGCGGGGCCGATCTTTATTTCACGGAGTACTTCCGCGTTCATCCGACGTCGCATCTGGAGAAACACATTCTGCGGTCGCTCACCGAAAACCCGACAGGCAAACCTGCGATTGCCCAGATGATCGGCAACGACGTCAACTCGCTTGTCCGCACGGCAAAGGAACTTCAGCAGCATCCCATCGCCGCAGTGGATCTCAACCTCGGTTGCCCCGCTCCAATTGTGTATCGCAAGTGCGCCGGTGGCGGTTTGCTTCGTGATCTCCAGCGCGTCGACCGGATCCTAGGCGCGCTGCGCGAGGCGGTTTCCGTCCGTTTCACCGTCAAGACCCGCATCGGTTTTGATGACCCGGCGGTGTTCGATCAGCTGCTGCCAATCTTCGCCAAACATTCGCTGGACGTCCTGACCGTACACGGTCGGACAGTGAAAGAAATGTATCGCAGTGCTGTGCGTTACGACTTCATTGCACGCGCGGTCGAGGCCATGAACTGCCCGGTGATCGCGAACGGGAATGTTTATTCAGCGGCGAGCGCGAAGTCGGTTTTGGACGAAACCAGTGCGCGCGGGTTGATGATTGGTCGGGGCGTGATTCGCAATCCGTGGATGTTCACGCAGATCCGTCAGCGCCTCGCCGGGCAGCCCGTTTTTGCTCCGACTGGTCGGGATGTGCTGGCTTACGTCCGTGATCTGTTCGAATCGGTGAAGCTCCCGAATTTCAACGAAAAGGGGCACATCATGCACATGAAAAAGTACATGAACTACTTCGGCGTGGGCGTGGATTCCGATGGAAAATTCCTCCACGAAGTCCGGCGGCTGACGACGGCGAAGGCGTTTTTCGAACTTTGCGAACGTTTTTTGGATCACGACCAACCGATGCCGCTGGAGCCGTTTGATCTGAAATTGGGTGCGCGCGACGTCGTAGCCGGCGTCCTGCGCTGAGGTCCAATCCTTCCTCGACCTCCGCCTTTTGAGGTGGATACACTCGCGCCACCAATTATGGCATCAGCCGAACAATTACTGAAAGAACTCATCGCCCTGCCGAGCGTGAATCCGGCTTTTCTACCTGACAACCATCCGCACGGCGGTGAACAACGGGTAGCTGATTATCTGGTCGACCTCGCAACCAAGGCCGGGCTGGACGTCGACAAGCAGGAGGTCGTGGATGATCGATCCAACGTCATCGTGCGACTCACGCCGATGGGGGAGATCAAGCGGCGCATCATTCTGGCCCCGCACATGGACACGGTTCCGGTCGTGGACGAACGACAGCTCACGCCCGACGTGAAGAACGGTAAACTTTACGGTCGCGGCTCGTGCGACACCAAGGGATCCGTGGCTGTGTTCTTGAACGCGATGATTGCGCTGGCCTCCGGAGAACGCCGTCCCAAATCAACGGAGATCGTGTTCGCCGCGTTGGTGGATGAAGAAAATGCGCAGGGCGGTTCGCGCGTGTTCGCCGCGAGCAGCGGACCGGCGGATCTGGCGATCGTCGGAGAGCCGACGAGGCTCAAAGTCGTGACCGCCCACAAGGGTGACATCTGGCTGAGTCTTCAGACCACCGGCAAAGCGGCGCACGGTTCGCGGCCCGAACTCGGCCGCAACGCAATTCTCGAAATGGCCGGGGTGGTTGAAATTTTGGAGAACGAGTATGCCAAGAAACTTCTGGACCGAAAGCACGAGCTGCTCAGAAATCCGACCATCAACGTCGGCAGCATCTGGGGCGGCGTGCAGCCGAACATCGTGCCCGATCTGTGCGACATCACCGCCGACCGCCGCACCCTTCCCGGCGAAACCACGAAGGGCGTGATCAAGGAATTGAAGGACCTGTTCACGGCAAAGAAAATCCGGGTGACCATCTCGGAAATGAAGGGGCTGGACAGTCCGCCGATGGAGACGGACCCCGAGAACGAACTCGTGAAATACCTGATGAAAGAGGCACGGCAGTCGAAACCGGAGGGCGTGGATTTCTTTTGCGACGCGTCCATCCTGGCGCAGGCGGGGACTCCCAGCGTGGTCTTCGGTCCGGGCGACATCGCGCAGGCACACACGGTCGATGAATGGATTCTCGTCCGACAACTCACGACCGCCGGCAGCATTTTGAAGCGCTTTCTGGATCGTCAACCGTAGGTCCCGCGCCAGCGCATGCGCATCGCCTTTCTCACCCACGAACCGTTCTATCCGCCCAGCGGAGGCGGCTCGGCGGAGGCCGTCTATTTGGTGGAGGAAATGGTGCGACGGGAACACGAGGTGCATCTGTTCTGCCCGACGTTTCCGGATGCGCAGGAGGTTGCCCGCAAGTTCGACGTCCGCCTTCACGAATTCACCCGTTGGAAAATGGGACGCTACGTTTCCCTGCGAAATGTGAAGTACCTGATGTACCCGCGCGCGCTGGAAAAAATGGTCCGTTCCGCCGCCCGGACAAACCCGTTCGATCTGATCCTCTCGCAACACACCATTTCCGCCGTGGCCGCCGGGCGCCTGCGCAAGGAGTTGAACACGCCGGTCGTCATGAACTTCCTCGATTTTCTCACCGGCTTCATGGAGACATGGCCCGTCTGGATCGCGCCACCGTTTCTGTTGAAACGATTGAAGCAGTTTGAGATTTCACTACCGTCGCGTTGTCAGGCGGACGGCGTCATGACGGTTTCCCAGCCGCTCGCGGATTGTTTCGCCGAAGCCGGTTTCCCCCTCGCGCGCCTCAAACCGATTTACTACGGCTACGACGTGGAAATGTTTCCGCTTCGCAGGCACGCGCCGTCTTCCGACCAACGGCCGGTCGTCATCATGCACGGCTCGTTCGATCAACATCACCTGGGCCCGGTCGCCCGGGACGGGCTGGTCGGCGTGTTCAGAAAACGAGAGGACGTCATTTTCAAATTCGTCGGCAAACGCACGCCGGCGCTTTCCCATTTCCTGAGTTCGTTGAAACGAATCGCGCCCGGCATCAAAACGGAATGCACCGGGTTCGTTCCCTACAACGAAGTGGGAAAACATCTGCGTGACGCGGCGGTCGGAATTGTGCCCTACGAGGAATCGAGCGGGACTCACTGCGCGTTTGTTGCCAAGGCGGTCGAGTATCTGGGAGTCGGGCTGCCGGTTGTTTCAACTCGGTTGAGAAACTTGGCGCAATATTTCGAAGGCGAACGGCGCATCCGCTTCAGCGACTTCACCGGCGACGACTTTGCCCGCCAGACGTTGGCGTGGTTGAACGATCCAAATTTATACGCGGTGAATGCTGATGCGCGAAATCTGTCCGACCGCGTGCGCGAACACCTCGACTGGTGCGCAATCAGCGGGGAGGCCATCGATTTTGTGGAGAAGACCCGACATGAATTCCGCTGAATCAAGGAAAACGTTCTTCCGCCAGAGCACCTGGATGATGTCCGCAACGGTCGTCGGGGGGGCGATGATGTTTCTGGTGCATAAGCTCAACAACCGACTGCCGGAAGGAGAATACGCAGCCTTCGGCATCATGCTTCAACTGCTGCAATGGCTGGCCATCCCGGCGGTCGGCCTGCAAATGATTTTCGCGCAGCTCGCAGCCGGCGCCGTCACGGATCAGCAAACCTGCGAACTTCATGGTGCCGTGCGCGGCGTTGCAAAGGCGACGTTCGGATTGTGGCTGGTGTTTGCGGTCGGCGTTTTTTTTCTGCGTGACCAGCTTGCGACCGCGTGGGGGCTTTCGAGTCATTGGCCGCTGTGGGTGACTTTGGGAACCGGACTGCTATCCCTTTGGCTGCCAATTTTGATGGGCCTTCTGCAAGGACGGCAAAACTTTCTCTGGATGGGCTGGGCGACGATCTTCAACGCCGCCGGCCGGGTGATTTTCTCCTTCCTGATCGTGTTCCTGATCAGCGCCACGGCACTGGGAATCATGGTGGGCGCGTTGATGGGGATGTTCGCCTGTTTCGCCGTCGCGCTCTGGGAAAGCCGGTCTGTCTGGTCGGGTAAAACCTCGGCCTTCAATTGGGAGGGCTGGCTGCGAAGACTCGGAATGTTAACGTTCGGTTACGGAGCGTATATCGTGATGTTCAGCACGGACGTGATGCTCATCAGCTCACATTTTCCTCGCAACGAAATGGACGCCTACGTCGCGGGCGGAACGTTGGCACGGGCGATCGTGCAATTCACTGCGCCACTCGCCGCCGTCATGTTTCCGAAGATCGTCCAAGGACTCGCACTCTCGGAGAAAACAGATGCTTTCAAGGTAACGGTTGTGGGTGTCTGCCTCCTGAGCGGTTGCGCCGCGGTCGGGCTGACCGTGGTTTCCCCTTACGTGTTCACCTACGTCTTCTCAGAACACATGATGATGGTGCCGTTCATGGCGTCGTTCGCGTGGGCCATGGTTCCGCTCGCGATCGCGAACGTGTTGGTCAACAATTTGATGGCGCAATCACGCTTCATCGTGTCGCCGTTTCTGGCGCTCGTGGCGGTCGGCTACGTGGTCACGCTGTCTGTCAAACACGATTCCATCCAGCAGGTAATCATGATTCAGGGCGGGTTCAACTGCCTGATGCTCGCGGTGGCCGCCGCGTTTACCTTGATGAAGAAGCCGTCCAGTCGTTGAGCGATTGCTCGGCACCGGCCTTCCCTTCCGCAGAAAGTAGGTTCAGCGCTTCTCCCACCAGATAAAGCGAGCCGGTGACCAACACCTCGGGTTCGTCGGCGACCACCCGAAACGCGGCCGCCAACGACTCGAACATTTCCACCGGCAAATCTGGATTCAACTGCCTGACCCGTTGCTGTAATTCCTGCGGAGAGGCCGAGCGCGGACTGCTCACCGGCACCAGCGCGAGTCGCGAAACCACCGGCAGAAGCTCCGTCAGAACGGCGGTCAGATCCTTGTCCTTGAAACAGCCGAAAACCGTGGGAAACGATTTCCCCCGCAGTGACTCCCTCAACGCACGGACGCTGGCGGGGTTATGAGCTCCGTCAATGAGGATCGTCCGGTTGCCGCGCACGATTCGCTGCAGGCGACCCGGGAAAACAAAATCACGGAGCGCCTGACGTTGAATGCCCGCCCCAATTTCAAACTGGAACACCGCCGTCGAACCGGGGCGCGCGTGCGCCCCCCCTTTTTTCGCATCGCTTTGTCCGCTCTCCGGTGTGAGTCCCTTCACAACTGTCAGTGCGAGGTTCGCATTTTTCTGCTGGTAGGAATCCGGAAACAATTCACCGGCGAGTTCAGCGGAGTTTGGATCGGGTTCCGAAATGAACGGAGCGTTTCGGCTTCCCGCCACTTCGCGGAGGACTTTGAGCACCGCCGGATTTTCCGCGCCGGTGAATACGGGAACGCCGGGCTTGATGATGCCACTTTTCTCGGCGGCGATCTTTTCAATCGTGTCGCCCAGATACGCCGAGTGTTCGAGCGCGACATTCGTGATGACACTGGCGAGCGGCGTGACGATGTTCGTCGCGTCTAGCCGTCCACCCAATCCGGTTTCCCAGAGAACGATCTCGCATCCATTTTCAGCGAAATGAATCAGCGCCATCACACTGACAACCTCAAACATGGTCGGATGATTGCGGTCTGCCGATGGCAGTTCATCTGCCCCCGACCACCAACCGCGTTCAGCACCGACAGCCAGCAGTTGTTTCATTCGTTCCGTGAGAGCAATCAGTTCCGTCTCGCCGAGCAGTTGATTGTTGATCCGGATGCGTTCGCCGAAGTGAATCAGGTGAGGCGATGAGTAGAGTCCGGTTTTGAACCCCGCCGTGCGATAAATAGATTCGAGCATCGCACAGACGGAACCTTTGCCGTTCGTGCCCGCGACGTGAATGAACTTCAACTCGTCCTGTGGATTGCCCGCCAGCGCCGCCAGCCGCCGCGTGTTCTCCAGCCCGAAGTTCGCCCCAAACATCTGGAGATCATAAAGAAACTGGATCGATTCGTCGTAGGTCATCGGAGGCCTTCTGGCCGACGCGACATTGAACGCGGCGCGACTGGGAATCAATGATCTTACCCCTCGGGGTGCATTCGAAAGCTCGGCCCACCAACGGAGGGTAGGGAGAGGCTCCTGCGCCGATCCATTTCAAAGCCCCAAAGGGGCCCGATACTTCCCGCCGGGCGCTCCGCTGGAGCTTTGATCAGGGCTCCGTGGGAACGTCGCCCTACCGTTCTGTTCTGAATCAGGCGCTCGACGCCCGAGCGTTCGGTGCGGTTGCATTTTTCTCCGGTTTGGCAAAGCGCGCGCGGAAGTGGTGTCGCGCTGAGTTTGCCACCACGCTCCGTGATTGCCGATCGCGCAACCGCGCGTCAACGAACCACTACTCTCCGTGATACTCAATCCGGGAAATCTGCATGTCGCGATTGTCGCTCCAGGCGGTCCCGGTCTCGGCGAGGTAAAGGCAGCCATCCGGGCCAAGTTCGAGGTCCATCGGGCGTTTGAAATCCATGCCCTTGCAGAATCGTTCCATGATCGGAGTGCGGCCCTGGCGAATCATGTCCCCGTTCTCGTCGAGCTTCACAGCGATGATCCAATGCCGCGACCATTCATAGATAAACAGGTGGTTGTCGTATTTCTTCGGCAGCTTGTAAGGCGATTTCAGGTTCTCATCGTAATGATAAACCGGGCCCGCCATCGCCGTGCGACCGCCCGAACCAACGACGGGGAACCGGGTCGAGGGCGAGTGCGGATAATAAATGAACGCCTTCTGCGGGAGCGGCAAGTCCTTGATGCCGGTGTTGTTCGGGGAATTGTTGGTCGGATGTTTTACGTCGAACGGACCGTGCCCTTCCGAGGTGGCGTAGTCCCAATCGGTGTAGGCCTTGTTGTCGGCGATGAAGTAGGGCCAGCCGAAATACCCTGCCTGCTTCGCCTGATTGATCTCATCAAAACCGGCCGGGCCGTAAGTCTCGCTAAACGAACCGGCATCCGGTCCCACGTCGCCCCAATACAGGTGGTCGTGAGCTTGATCGATCGAGATCCGAAACGAGTTTCGTGTGCCCTTCGTGTAGATTTCGGGCCGTGTATTGGGCGTGCCTTTCGGAAACAGATTACCATCGGGAATCGAGTAGCTGCCGTCTGCGTTCGGGTGAATGCGATACACCCCACCGCGTAGATCATTCATGTTCGCCGAGGATTTCTGGGCGTCCCACGGGCTGCGGAGATTTCGTTCATCAAGCGGGGCGTATCCATCGCGGCCCTTCGTTTGAGTGTCGTCGCTGAACGGGTTCGTGTTGTCACCGACTGCGACGTAAAGATTGCCTTTGGAATCAAATGCCATCGAGCCGCCAACGTGACAGCATTGCTCGCGCTGGGTCTGCACTTCAACGAGCACTTTCTCCGACGCCGGGGCGATCGTGTCACCTTTCACCGTGAAGCGTGCGGAGCGAATCTTTCCGGCCTTCTGTCCGTTAGCGTCTTCGAACGTATCGGGCAGCGAACGGTTGAGATAAATCCAGCCGTTCTTGGCAAAATTCGGGTCCAGCGTCATTCCCAACATTCCATCCTCCAGCCCGGTGAAGACGTCGAACTTCCCGGCCAGAACCGTCGTCTTGTCCGGCTTGATGATCTTCACCCGTCCGTCGCGCTCGATGTAGAACACGCGTCCGTCCGGTGCGGCGGCCAGCTCCATCGGGTAGGTCAGGTTGTCCGGTGATTGGGCGGGGTTCTGTTCCAGGACGATTTTTTTGAACGGACCGTCCGTCTGATCACCGAGACCGACCGGCTTGTCATCGGCGGCGAAAATGGATGAAACAATGGCCAGAACGGCGACCACCGAACCAACCCGAACGAATACGGGAAACAAACGCATCCGGGATAGACCGTCGCCGCCGGATTTTATTCAAGCCCAAGTTGGGGGTGATCATTCGCGCAGCTTGCAGGAAACCGGGCAGACGGATAGCTTAGCGGGGTGACCGAACCGTTTATTGAATTGCCGGGATTGAAGACGACGCTGGACAAGCTGGTTTATCAACCCGCGATGCAGACGCCGGCGGACCGGCCGCATTGCTTCGTCTATTTCATCACGATTCACAACGATTCTGAGGTGACCGTAACCATCAAGGGGCGCAAATGGGTGGTGAAGAACGAGGGCAACCAGGTCACCGTGGTGGAAGGCCAGGGCGTGGTGGGCAAAACACCGGAGATCGCGCCTGGTGAGCAGTTTAGTTACAACAGCTTTCATCTGCTGGATACACGAACAGGACGGGCGTCAGGCAACTTTTTTGGCACCGATGAAACCGGGCGCCGCATCATGACCCGGATTCCGGACTTTGAAATGAAAGTGCCCGCCGAAAACTAGCGGCCGGAGCGCGCCTAGCGGGATCAGTTCGAATTGGGGGCGTTCGCGGGACAACTTTTGCCGGGTTCGGGTTTTAAATGACAGGTTAACGATATGGCTCAGTTTACATACAAAGCACGCAAACGCTCAGGAGAGCTGATCCAGGGCGTGCTCGACGTCGCGGACCGGTCGACCGCGCTCATGCAGATCGAGCGGATGGGGCTTTTTCCAATCATGGTGGACGGCGGGCGCAGCGGTGCGGCCGGCGGCGGCAAAGCCGGTAGTTCGGCGCCGGCTTCCTCGAATCTGATGCCCGCCGCAGTGCGGAATTTTTTCAACCGCAAGAAGAAGCCGAAGCTCGGCGAGCTGGCGACCTTCACCCAGCAGCTGGCGAACCTCCTGACTTCCGGCATGCCGCTGACGGTGGCGCTTAACAGCATGACCCATCTCGAATCCCGAGGGATCCCGCGCGAGGTCAGCAAGCAGCTCAAGCAGGAGGTGATGGAGGGGAAAAGCCTGTCCGACGCGATGTCCCGTCAGAGTGATGTTTTCAGCGACATGTATATCAACATGGTCCGCGCTGGTGAACAGAGCGGCGCGCTGGTGGATTGTCTCCGGCGGTTGGCGGATCACTTCGAGCGGTTCGCCGAGGTGCAGAGCAAGTTCAAGTCGGCGATGGTCTATCCGGCCTTCGTGGCAACGGTCGGCATTGCGATCATCTTCTTTTTCATGACCTACATGCTGCCGAAGTTCATGTCGATCTTCGACGGGATGAACGTCGCGCTGCCGATGTCCACGTTGATGCTGAAGGCCATGAGCGAGGGAATGGCAAAGTACTGGTGGGTGTTCGTGCTGATCTTCATCGCGATCGGGGTCATCTTCGCCCGGTTCAAAACGACCGCCGCCGGGCGTCGCAAGATCGATCAGTGGAAGATGAGCGCGCCAGTGTTCGGGAAGGTGGTCAAGTTGAACCTGTTCGGACAGTTCGCGAGAACACTCTCCACGTTGCTCAAAAACGGCGTGCCCGTACTGTCGGCCTTGAAAATCACCGAAGAAATCGTTCCCAACATCATCATCAAGGAAGCGATCGCCAAGACGCGTGAAGAAGTGACGGACGGCAAAACGATCGCGCAGCCGCTGGCGAAGAGTAAGATTTTTCCGCAGCTGATGATCGATCTGCTAACCATCGGCGAAGACACAGGCGACGTGCCGGGCGCGCTGAGCAATCTCGCGGACACCTACGAAAACGAACTGGCCCTCGCGCTGCGCGTGATGACCAATCTGATCGAGCCTGTCCTGATCATCGTGCTGGCGGTGGGCGTCGGCTTTCTGTTGTTCAGCGTTCTGTCCGCGATGTTCGCGATCACTTCAACCATCGGCAATTGATGCTTTCGAACGGGTCAAATCAACGTAAGTCAGCCAGGATCCAGGTCCGGCGGGGCTTCACGTTGATCGAGATCATGATCGTCATCGGCATCATGGCGGTGGTCATGGCGATCGGCATCCCGCAGATGTACCGCACAGTGGAAAAGGACTCGATCCGCCGGGCAACGCAGGACGTGCTCGACGTTTTTCAACTCGCGCGGCGGCAGGCCATCATCAAGGGCCAGCCCGTCCAGCTGGTGATCCGCCCGCGCGATCAGGTGTTCATGGTGATGCCGCTGGGTGAAGCAGAATTGAGCGAGGAGGAATACATCGCCCGCGAACTGGAAACCAGCCAGCGGCAGGGCGAGCCCGAGCCGCCGGTCCAGAATGAAGGCACAATGAGGTTGTCTGACAGCATGCGCATCCTGTTCCTAGGGGTCAACTTTGTGCCGGATCTGCAGGAGCTCGACATGGTAGGCGTTCGGTTTTACCCGAATGGAACGTCGGATGAATTCAGCATGTTGATCACTTCGGACCGCAACGAAAGCCGGTTGTTCCAGCTGGATGTCCCGACGGCGTTGCTCAACTGGAAAGCGCCATGAAATCAAAAACCGATTCCCGACGGGGGTTCACGCTGATGGAGGTCATGATCGCGGTGGCGATTTTTTTCATGGCGATTGCGTCGGTGCTGCAACTGATGGCGCGTGGACTGAAAATGGCCCGCGCCCTCCAGCAGGATGTGCCTTCACCGGCGTTCATCGCTTCGGATCTGTCACAGATCGCGATCACCAACCGGCTCGAGGACGGCGGCAGTCTGTCCGGCGACTTCAGCTTTCTCTCCTCCAAACTGTACGACGGTTACACGTGGGACGCGCAGACGTATGAAGTTTCATCGAACGGCCTTTTCCAGGCCGACATCATCGTGACCGGTCAGCGCGAGAACACCGTGGTGGAACGCAAAATGAGCATCCTGCTGTTCAGCCCGAATTCAGGGAACGGCGCTCTCGGCGGCCGCACCGCGTTCGACGGCCCGACGTTTGGAAGATAACCGCGAATGAAACTGACCCCCGGCAACCGCATCGCGAATGGTTTCACCATGATTGAAATCATGATCGCAAGCGTGATCCTGGTGATCGTGATCGCGGCGATCTATTCCGTGTGGTTCTCGATCCTGCGCGGCTCCCAGGCGGGATCCAAAGCAGCGGTGGACGTGCAGCGCGGACGCATCGCGATGCGGGCGATCGAGGATTCGTTGTCGACCTCGCAGATGTATGTGCTGAACGCGCGTTACTATTCGTTCATTGCCGACACGATGAGCGATCCCGATATGATCACGCTCAGCTTGGTGTCGCGGCTGCCCGCCAACTTCCCGGGCGGCGCGATTTTCGGTGATCTCGCCGTGCGACGCGTGACGTTCTCCGTGGAACCGGGCGTTTCCAAGGCGGACCTGATCATGCGACAGGTGCCGGTTATGATGGCGACCAACGAGGTGGGCAGTGAATACGGCATTTCGCTGGTGCACAACGTGAAGTTCTTTCGCATGGAATTCTATGATCAGGAACTCGGCGACTGGGTGCCGGAATGGTTCAACACCAATCAGATCCCAAAACAGGTGCGGGTCGCCCTCGCGTACGGTGGACCTGAAAACCAGAAGGACCAGGCCTCACAAGTCATGACGCGCGTGGTGTATGTACCGTCGTCCGCGATTCAGCCGCAGTACCAGGTGCCACAGGGGGGTGGGCCTGGACAACCACCCAATCAAGATGGAACAAATATCCGCCCTCCGGAATTTCCTTCCAGGTTGCAGCCAAATAGCGGACTCCAACCTCGCTAGTGCGCTGCTCTTCATGAGACCATCACTTCACACCAAATCAAATCAATCAGGCGTGGCCCTAGTAATCGTGATGATTGTGATTGTCAGTCTGAGCCTGCTGGCGATGGGGTTTGTGATGTCGATGAAGGTGGAAACCCGGCTGGCGCGTAATTCGCAGTCGCGTCCGGATATGGACTGGCTTGGGCGTTCGGGAGTCGAACTGGCCCGCTACGTTCTCGCCCAGTCCCTGAACAATCCGACGGAGCCCTATGATTCATTGAACCAGTTCTGGGCCGGCGGCTACGGCGGCACCAACCTGTTCCAATCGGACATCACCCTTGAAAACGTGACGCTCGGCCAGGGCGTCATCAATGTCCGCATTACGGACATGGAGCGCCGGTTCAACATCAACATCGCGAGCCAGCCGATTCTGCAGCAGGCGCTCATCGTGATGGGCGTCGACGCGGCGGCGTCCGGCACGATCATCGGTTCCATTCAGGACTGGATCGATCCGGATGACGACCCCCACATCGGCGGAACGGAGACGGCCTTTTACCAGCAGCTTTCGCCTCCTTACACCGCCAAGAACGGCCCCCTCGACGACATCAGTGAAATGCTGATGATCAACGGCATCACGCCCGACATGTATTGGGGCACCGGAGGAAGCGGCGGCAGTTATGTGAACCGTTCCATCCCGACGGTGATCAAGCCGGTCGGGTTTCCCGAAGGCATCGTCTATCCGGTCGGGTTCGTAGATCTGTTTTCCACACTGTCTGATGCGAGATTGAACATCAACACCGCCGGCCCTTACGCATTGCAGCTGATCCCGGGCATGGACGAAAACCGAGCCTCCTCGATCCTCAGCCTGCGCGACGGCCCGGACGGCCAGCCCGGCACGGAGGATGACCGGCCGTTTCGCGGTGTCGGGGATCTGGCGGGGGTGCCCGGAATGGACCCCGCCCTCCTGCAGCAGCTTTCCGCGTACTGCAACGTGCGCAGCGTGACGTTCGAGGTCGAGGTGGAAGCCAGGATCGGTGAACTCACCCGCACCTACATCGCCGTCGTGCGACGCAATAATCCGAAGGACATTCCAATTCTCCAGTTCTATTGGAAGTAACCAGTCGGCAACGGCCCGGGCTACCGCAGGTCTTCCGCGATCTGCTTAGCCATTTCGTCGAGAGCGACGGTCAGCGCTTGAACGCCAGAAATAACGTCGCCGCTTTGGTAAGGGCGGGTGACCCGAGCGTGACCTTGTCGCCGTTTCGCCCCGTTGTCGGAGGTCGCGCCCCAACTCGCCGCCACGACAACATCGCCGTTGTCAGTCAATTCAAACTGCTCGATCAGGATTTCCAACTGGATCGAGGTACCGTCGACGGATGCCCTGCGATAGCTCGACACACAGGTGTCCGGCAACGCGACAGCCAGGGACGAAATCAATTCGCGGGGCAGCGCGCGGGAGAGCGGGGCCGCCCAGAAATTCCAGGCCAGATACTCGATTTCATTCTCACCGCGACGTAGCGAGATCTTCGGATTGTTGAAATACCCCGCCAGCGTGACGGGCCCGACCAGCACGGTTCTCCCGCAGTCGACCGGCGCGGCGGCGGTCTGTGCTGGGGAGTCCCTCAGCACGAAATAGCGGGAGGGGTCCGGCTTCGGATCGAGGCCCAGACAGCCGGTCAGGACAAGCAGCGCCGTGAGCGACAGAAGCGTGCGCAATGATATTTCGGTCGGATGGTTCATAACTATTCCGGGCGCGGAGTGCCTCTGAGCAGGATGGACGGGTCACGTGCCAGTTCGTCGGAAAGCAGTCGCAGGGAGCGGGCGGCGTCCGCGATCTCCTCCATCGCCTGAGTCAGCTCCGACATGACGGGGGATTCCACCGACAGGATCCGCCGCAGTTCGGTGACGGTGATTTTAATCTCATTCAGGGCGGCGGTCGCTGTTTTCGCGGTCGTCTGTAAATCGCCACCCACGGGTTTAATCTCGGTTTCGAGCGCAGCGAGAACCGCTTGAGCCTTGTTCGCCGTGACCCGGAAGGTGTCCACCGTCTCCAGAATCTTGGGAGAAGAAATCAGAGCGTCAGCCGATCCGAGAAGCCTGTCCAGCTTGGCGTTGAGCTCCTTGACGTTCAATTCGGCCAGCGACGTGTTCAGCTTGCTCAGAATCTCATTCAGCTGCCGGCCGATACCCGCAACATCGACGTTGTTCAGCGATTGCAGGAGCTTTGCCAGCCCAGCCCTTCTCGTAGGGATCTCGGGCAGTTTGCCGTCACCGACGTAACGCGGCGTACCGGCGTTGGGAATGATGTCGAGCGAGACATAAAGACGGCCGGTCACGAAACTTTCCATGTCCAGCGAGGCGCGCAGGCCGTTCTTGACGGCGTTCTTGAGCTCCAGCGGATCCGTCAACGGCAACTGGTCCGGCGCCTGTTGAATCCTGTTCTCGTCGATCTCCAGAACGACAGGGATCATCGGCTCATCGCCGGCGTGGATCAACAGCGAGATGCTCTTGACGTGGCCGATTTTCACTCCCTTGAACTTCACATCGGCTCCTTCGACCAAACCGTTTACCGAGCTTTCAAAATAGGTAACCACCTTAACAGGTCGCGAGAAGAGTCGGGACGACCCCAGAACACCGACCGCTACAATGAGAATGGCGAGCCCAGTCAGGACGAACGCTCCGACTTTTGTGGGATTGGCTTTCTTGCTCATGTCAACTTGCGTACTCCAGATTCTTTTTGCCTCCACGCGTCAGAAAAGCGCGCACAGCGGAATCGTCGGAATTCCTGATCATCGTTTTCGGCGGACCGGAAGCGGTAACCGTCCGACTGACGTTGTCCAGAAAGATGGCATTGTCCGCCACGGCGAAGATGCTGTCGAGTTCATGTGTGACCATGACCACCGTCGTCCCGAGATTGTCGCGCAACTGCATGATCAACTCATCGAGTCGACGACTCGTGATCGGATCCAATCCGGCAGACGGTTCGTCAAAAAACAAAATCTCGGGATCCAACGCCATGGCCCGCGCGAGCCCGGCGCGCTTCATCATCCCGCCGGAAATTTCGGACGGATAAAAATCCTCGAACCCCTTGAGACCGACCAGCGCCAGCTTGAACCTGGCGAGCCGCCCGATCTCATCAGCCGGCATCTCGCTGTGCTCGGTCATGGGCAAGGAGATGTTCTCGATCAACGTCATCGAACTCCAAAGCGCACCGCTTTGAAACAACACCCCGAACTTCTTCTCCATCGTGACACGTTCGGTATCGTCGGCCTTGAGAAAGCTTCTGCCATCGTAAAGGATGTCTCCTTTCGGCGGCGTCCGCAGGCCGATCATGTTCCACAACAAGGTGCTCTTCCCGCATCCGCTGCCCCCCATGATCACGAAGATCTCACCGCGTTTCACCTGCGCCGTGATGTCGCGCATCACCACAAAGGAACCGTAAGCCAGCTCGACGTTCTTCAGTTCAATGTGGGGTTGTTCGGCCATGTCAGATTTTTAAGATATTGAACAGGACCGCAAAAATCGCATCCGCCACAATGATGGAAGTGATCCCCGCGACCACCGCACTCGTCGTGGCCTGACCGACACCGGCGGCATTATTTTCACAACGCATGCCGTTGTAGCAACCGGACAGGGCCACGATGATGCCAAACACGAAGCTCTTGATGAATCCGACGCTGCACTGCGCCAGCGTCACCGACTTGACGGTCTGGTTCCAATATTCCATCACGCTCAAATCCAGCATGAACACTCCGATCAACGCACCACCGATGATGCCCGCGACATTCGCGAACGCCGTCAGCAAAGGCATCATCAGAAACAGGGCGAGCATCCGGGGCATTACCAGAAAATCGATCGGTGAAAACTGGAAGGTGCGATACGCGTCGATCTCCTGATTGACCTTCATCGTACCCAGCTGGGCGGCGTACGACGCGCCCGTCCGGCCGCACATGATGATGCCTGTCATAATGCAACCCATCTCCCGGACCATCGCAATTCCCACCAGACTCGCGACATAGATGGAAGCTCCGAATTGTTGCAGCTGAATCGCGCCGACAAACGCCAGGATCAACCCGACCAGAAAGCTGATCATCATGCAGATCCCGAGCGCCTCGGCTCCCGCCTCCTGAACGAACAACGTGAAGTCCGATCGACGAAACTGCGCCCTGCCCCTCAGCATCCTCGCGACCGACAACACACATTCGCCGACGAACTCGCTGGTGTTTCTGACCGACTGACCCGCCCGAACCACAGCATTTCCCAGCCGGGCAACTCGGCCCAGCTGCTCGATTTTTCTCGAAGCGTCCGTTTGTTCCGGAACCGCCAACGCCAGTTTCAACGTATCGCAGACACCGTCAGGCAGCGTCGTCTGATCGAAGGTGATTTTCTTCTCCTCACACCGCGCCGCAAATTCCATCAACCAAGCGAGCAATGAGGTATCCCATCGTCGCACGCCGCCCAGATCGCAGGCGACTTGTCCGACCGGATTACCGGAGCCGAGACTGGTGAAAACGCGGTCAATGGACGGCTGTCCGGCGAGGGAGGTCGTCCAGTCCCCTGATAAAACGAGTTTCGCGTGGCCGTCCCCGGACTGCCGGACGTCCAACGCGGGCGGTTCGGATTGGGTCGTTCTGCTTTCCAAATTGGTAATGATCTCGTTCCAGCTTCAGCTCTGAATTCACCGCCGCGAGACGCGCTGCTACTGGGGAATTGGCAGGGTCTTGCCGGGCGACTTCTGGTCGTGGTTCATCCCGGACCCGAGAGTCGAGAGCGGGTTGACCGACTGATGGGTGCGCCAGGCGCGGTAGCCGACGACGGCCCCAATGATCAACAGCACCGTCAACAGCAGCGGTAGCGCGATGTTCCAATGAATTCGCGATAACACGTAGGTGATCCAGTCCAGCACGCCGCGCCGTTCTTTCGTGAGCGGCGGCAGTTCGGCGAACTTCTCCGTGCCGCTGAGCTCCTGGTCGAGTGACGCCATGATGGCCGGCACGTCGAGTTTCAGGGACGAGGCATAAGTCCGGACAAATCCCCGGAGAAACACCGAGGCACAGAACACGTCAAAGTCCCCTTCATCCATGGCTCGCACGTGGTCCGTCTTGATCTTGGTCGCATCGGCGATTTGATAGACGGTGAGTCCTTGCGCTTCTCGCGCGGTGCGAAGCTGTTCAGCAACGGTGGGCATGTTCCCGGGATACTATGCAAACGGTCTTGAAATGCAAATGTCGAAAATTTGAGGGATTCAATCTCCATGCACCCGGTCGAACGAACCGCCCGGACCGCCCTACTCCCAGAGGAAGGACTGCTCCTTGGCAAGCATTTCGCCGTCCTGCCAGATGGACACCCGCCACGCCACGATCTGACCAAACCCGTGAAACTCCTCGCCCTCGAACTTGATGTGATTCCAGTGCCGCAGCCGGTCCTTCACGTCCAGCTTCATCTCAACCGTCCTGGCGTTGGCCCTGCCATTCTCGACCCGGCCTAACAGCTCCAGTTTGAGCGTGTATTCACCAGAGATGTACGACTGCCAGAGTACGTCATAACGAACGCCGGACTGCTGGTCGGGGTTCTCCCGCAGCCACATCTGGTAGGCGTCGCGTTCAAAGAGACTCGGCGACTTCGCGATCCGCCCTTCCTTGTCCATCAAGTGCGGCAATGCCTTGATGACACGCTGCTCCGCCGCAGAGGTCAGAAAGGCCGTGGCGATCATCAGGATCAGAGAATGAATCAATACACGTGTCACTACAGGAATGGTTACGATCGGCGGGTCCTCTTGAAAAGCCGAATGTCAGAAATCCGTAATTCCTTCGATTTGTTTGAAATAACCGACGTAGAAGCTGACAACGCTGTAGGCGATATAGAGCATCACCGACATGGACACTATTGTCGTGAACCACATTCCGGCCTGACGCAACTTGCTCGTCCCTGATTCCAGATAGTATTCATGCAGTTTCTTCAGGTGATCATCCGTCCGGCCGCTCACTTCACCCGTCGCGTACAGATTCGCGAAGACGTCCGCGAACACCCGGTTGTTCCGTAACAGTTCAGAAGGTGGCGTTCCCGCTTCAATCATCTCGCGCCAGGCACCCACTTCACGATCAATCCGGAACGATCCACTCGCCCGCGCCGAGATCTCCCAGGCGTTCGTCACCGGAACTCCGGCGTTCATCAACGCCTCCAGCGACATCGAGAGGCGGGCAAGTGCCAGGTGCTTGCGGGCCGTGCCCACTATTGGGAAGATACTCCAAAACATCTCGAGTGATTGCCGGATAAACCGCGCACGGCGGCTTTGGGAAAAATAAACGCCAATTAACACAATCACGTACATCGGGATGAGCACGCCGACTGTTCTCATCAGAAACGCTGTGACACCGTCTCCCTGCTCGTTACCCATCATCGTGAGAACCAGTTTAGGCGCGGCACTCAGAATCACCAGAGCATGCACTAGAATGACTGGATAAATGAGCGCGCGAATGATCTGTTTGAGCAGCTCGGCACGGTCTTTGTAGTAGCCGGCAAGCTGCCTCATGCAGTGATCCAGGCGGCCGCTCAGTTCACCCGCTTCCAGCAGTGCGGCATCAAAATCTGGGATCCAGTCACCCTGATGCCGGATGGCTTGAGCGAACGTATCACCTTGTTGCAGGTGAAAGATGATTTCGGTCAGCGGCCGGACGTAGCTCCGTGAAGGCGGCCGGTCGCGCAGGTGGGAGAGGACCTGAATCAACCCGTACCCGGCCGTCAGCAGCGAAACGCTCTGATGGTAAAAATCAGCCCGGTCATTGAATTGACCGGGCGTAAGAATCAAAGCCATGCCCTTGATGGGCGGCAAAACGTCATGCCGCCTTGGTGATGCTTTCCTTCAGATCTTTTTTGCTGCGCAACCCGACAATCTGCTCAGCCACCTGACCGCCCTTGAAGACCAGCAGGGTCGGAATTGCGCGGATGCCGTACTGCGCGGCGAGGTCCTGACTGTCGTCGATGTTGACCTTGCCGATCTTGGCGGTGTCGCCGAGCTCGTCCGCCAACTCGTCCAGTACCGGGGCAATCATCTTGCAGGGACCACACCATTCAGCCCAGAAATCAACGAGCACCGGAACGCTGGAATCCAGCACTTCAGCCTTGAAATTGTCCTTGGTCAGAACCGCAATTTTGTCGGAAGCCATAAAATCAGAGCGTCAGAATCAGCCGATCAACCCTTTGGCGGGCTGTTGATGATGATGTGGAACAGGTAATAGAGACTACCGACAGCGAGCAAGCTGACGATCATCGCGACGATCGCGAGCACTTTGTCGAGCATGCTCGACTGAGCGGCGACAGCGACCGGGCGCTGAGCCGGACGCGGTGCGCCTCCAGACTTCTGAGCCGACGGAGTGGCCACCTTCATGGACGCCCCCCCGACGGATGGCGGACGCGGTGCCGCAGGAGCCTTGGCGGCCGGAGCAGCAGCAGTTGGTGCCGGTTTGGCAGCTCCTGGACCACCGGCTGGCATTGCGGGAAGCTTGATCGTGGGCGATGCCGTCGGCTTTGGCGGCAAAGAGATACGAACGGTTTCCTTCTTGGGGGCTACTTTGGAAGCTTCCGAAGGCTTCGGTGGTAAATTTTCGTTTTCTTCAGCCATATCAAATGAGTGGTTGGCGAACGTAAAGTTGTGCCGCTGGAGTGTCAAACCCTTAATCAGCAATGACAACGTGCTGATGGTTCCAGCCTGAGCTCATTCTTTATAATTTTCGGACAACTCAACACCTCTCTGGGTTAGTGAGAATGATACTCGTGCCCGATTCCGAGCGCATGTTGGCGGACATGCAGAATGTGATCAACGATCTCGTCCACGCCCACCCCCATCTTCACCTGCGCAAAAACATACGGGCCCGCTCCACGCATTTTTTTGGTGTCCCTTTCCATCACCGCCAGATCCGCGCCGACAATTTCCGCAAGATCGGTTTTGTTGATGACCAGCAGGTCGGACTGTGTGATCCCCCGGACCGCCCTTACGCTGGATCTTGTCTCCGCCGGAAACATCGATCACCTGGATGGTGTAATCGGCTAGTTCCCGGCTGAAACAGGCGGCCAGATTGTCGCCCCCCGGGATTCCACGAACACTAGTTCCGGCGCGCAGCTTTTCTGAAGTTCCTCCAGCGCGATCAGGTTCGAAGAAATATCCTCACGAATCGCGGCGTGCGGGCAACCGCCCGTCTCCACCGCGCGAATGCGGTCCTGCGGCAGCGCTTCGTTTCGCGTGAGGAACTCGCCGTCTTCTCGTGTGAAAATGTCATTGGTCACCACGGCAATGCTCAGGCGATCTCGCAGCTTACGGCAGAGCTGCAGCAGCAACGCCGTCTTGCCGCTGCCCACCGGTCCGCCCACACCGACCGTGAATCCGCGCGTTTAGCAAACGACCAGCGCATTGGTGATGACGCAGTCCAGAGCGTCCTTGTCGCCGACACCGGCGGCCGGCCCCATGCCTTCGCAAATGACCTTGCCGTCGCCGTAGACCGTGAAGTCGCGTTCGACTTCGAGCACCAGCGAGGTGTCGCCGAGCTGGACCTTGTCACCGGTCGTCGCGGTCAAAGTGAATTCCTTTTGCTGAAGATACGCCGAACCGGCGAACGCTTGCACTAGGTCGGGAATGAAAACCAGCAGCGCATCCTCCGCGATGTCCGCTCGGTTCCGGTGATTGCACGGCTTGGACTCGGGGTTTCGATAAACTTTGGTGGACGCCTGCGTGTCAAAAAAGCATTTTGCCCGTTAACCGATGCTGAGTTCCACCGAGGTTTGATCCCTGGCCACCAATCCTCCACCGAAACTGCTGGCAAAAGCCCAGACACTTTCTGCTCGCGACCAGGCGTCAGCAATTTCGTCGGGTTGGTCGCGTACGCCCCGGTGACCGCGCTGGCACCATCAACATGTTCCGCGGTCAACCGGGCACTGCCGCCCAGTCGGGAAAACTCTGTCGCAACGGCTACCACGCAGGACTCCGTAAAACCAAAAGCAAGGCAGCGAGTGCGACGAATCCGCAACCGCTCCAACCGAGCGTCTTACGAAAGGCGGGCCGCTGAACGAACCAGGCAACGCTCAATAAAACGAGACCGGTCAGCAGGCTGACCGCGATGTGATACGGGCTCGTAAACTGGTGAACGACGCCGTTTTCCAGCAGGCCGTGGCCCGGGTGGGCGGAGGCCGGAAGCGTAATCAGGGTTGCTGCCAGCGCGGTGATCCATTTGGTTTTTGAAGTGTTGCCGGAGATTTTCGTGTCAAAGTTCATACGGTCAGGTGCTGTTTTACGATGTCGTCGTTTAGTTGTTGGATCGGCCCGGAGGCCATGATGTAGAACCGGTCGCCAACGTCGAGGCAGAAATCGAGATACTGCTCGACCAGCAGAATCGCGATTTCGCCCTCCTTGCGCAACGCCTTGAATGCATCTGTGATTTCATGCTCTGCCCGCTCGTCTTCACCTGACAGTCCGTGGGTCCGGAGTGTTTTGATCGTGTCACCGATCTGATCGATGATGTTCGGCTGAATTCCCTCGGTCGGCTCGTCCAGCAAAAGCACCTTGGGATTGGTCAACAACGCCCGGCCGATGGCGAGCTGCTGCTGCTGTCCGCCGCTCAGCCCCCCCTTTTTTGCGCGACAACATTTCCTTCAACACGGGAAACAACGAGAACACGCGGTCAACCTCGCCACTCAACTTGCGTCTCTGCGCGATGGCCCCGATGCGAAGGTTCTCGTTGACCGTCAAATTCGGAAAAATGTCGCGCCCTTGCGGAACGTAGCCAAGTCCGGCGCGGGCACGACTTTCCGGTTTGAGTCCTCCAAGTTAGACGTCGCCAAGTTTTACCGAACCGGCGTCCAGATTCACCAGCCCGACAATGGATTTGGATGTCGTCGTCTTGCCGACCCCGTTGCGTCCCATCAGGCAGACGACCTTGCCCGGCTCGACCTCAAGACTGCCTTCGCGAAGGATTCGCGAGCCGTCGTAGGAGGCTGAACTATTGGTAAGCTTTAGCATGGGGTGAATCTTAGCCAACAATGTGGGTAGGGTGGGTGGAACGGCCACCCTGGCCATTCTCGGCGGCAACTTGCCGCCGAGTTGAGCGCACAGCGACCGTTCGCCATCCAGTGAGGGCGCCGAGGATCGGGCCGAACTTGGTCGAGGTCAGCCAGCGACAGAACGCGTAGACGCAGAGCAGCAGCAACACCGAGCAGATGAACAGCACGCGTTTGGTGACCGGAGAATTCAAGTCGTGGCCGACGGGCAAAAAAAGGCCCGCCAACCGGAGGGTCAGCGGGCCGCTAAATCTCTTGAGAAAGACGCCGGTCAGGCGCGTTCCATGTACTTGCCGTTGCGCGTATCGATCTTGATCTTCTCGCCTTCCTTGATGAAGAGCGGCGCCTGAACGTCGATCCCCGTCTCCATCTTGATCGTCTTCATCACGTTGTTGGCCGAATCACCCTTGATGCCTTCCGGTGCTTCGGTGACCAACAGAATCACACTCGATGGCAACTCAACCACGGCCGCGCGATCATCGACAAACGTCACCGTCACCACCGCGTTTTCCACCAAGTAGTTTTTCGCGTCGCCGACAATCTCCGAATTGATCGTGACCATCTCGAACGTGTTCGGATCGGAGAACACGAAATCATCTCCGTCCCGATAACTGTATTCCATCTTGGTGGACATCATCGGGATCACCTCCACTTTTTCCGTGGAGGAGAACCGGATGTCGGCGGACTTCCCAGTGCGGATGCTCCGGACACTGGTCTGGACGAAGGCGCGCAGATTACCCGGCGTGCGGTGCTGAACATCGAGGACGACCACGACATCACCGTTATAGCTGATGGCCTGTCCCTTGCGAAGATCGTTGGCTGAAGGCATAAACTGGATTGATTTGAATGGTTGTTGCGAAAATAACCTGAGGGCACCACCCGACAAAAAAATGAGGTGGTGGGCTGGCGGGGACTTGAACCCCGAACCAACGGCTTAAAAGGCCGCTGCTCTACCATTGAGCTACCAGCCCATCTCGAAGGCGCGCGAAACTAATGGCCTCACCGTCAGCACGCAAGCCTTTTGCTGCCATTTTTGCGGAGTTCCACGTATTTCACCGGCTCACAGGCGGTTCCGAATTCGTCCGGCGGAATTCTGAATTGACTGCAGGACGCCCCATCCCCCACCTTTAACACCGTGAATTTTGGGACCAACAACCGCTACGCAGGACTTCGCGCCAACGCGATGTTGGGGCGTGCCCTCGTCCTCCCGGCGTCCCTGGTCTACCGTGTGATTAAACCGATCCCGACTGGCAGATGGAAATGAACTAAACAAACGAACAACCCGATTTTCCAACCCTGTCAGTCCTCGAAGCTGACAGGGTTTTTGTTTTATGAACCCCTCGCATCCACCGCTCCTGGCGACCCTTCGGGCCCTTCCCGGTTCCGTCTGGGTCCTGTACGCCGGCACATTTCTCAACCGGTTCGGCACATTCGTCGTGCCGTTCCTCGCGCTCTATCTGACGAATCGCGGATTCTCCGCCGGCCAGGCTGGAATTGCGCTGAGTGCTTACGGCTTCGGACATCTCGGCGCGGCGCTCCTCGGCGGACAACTGGCCGACACGTTTGGCCGGAGAAAAACCATCCTGCTGTCGATGTTCGCCTCGGCCGTCACCATGTTGCTGTTCTCAATGGCGACGACCTATCCGGCAATTCTGCTGCTCGCATTGCTCGCGGGGCTGGCGACTGAAACCTACCGGCCCGCCGCCGCCGCGCTGTTGACGGACATGGTGGACGACGCGCATCGCGTCACCGCGTTTGCCGGCTACCGGATTGCGATCAACGCCGGCTGGGCGATCGGCCCGGCGGTCGGCGGGTTGCTCGCAAAGCACTCCTACACCTGGTTGTTCGTGGGCGATGCCGTGACGTCGATCCTGTTCGGATTGATTGCGTGGGTTGCGCTGCCCGCCGGACTCCGGCTCAGCGCTGCGCAGAAAGTTTCGTTTCGTTTGTCCGTGCAAACGATCGCCTGGGACGTCCGCTTCATGCGGGTGTTGGTCGCGTCGTTTCTCGTCGGGGTGATCTTCATGCAAACCTCCACGACCTTCGGGCTCCAGATCAAAGCCGGCGGGTATTCGGAATTCGTGTTCGGCGCGATGCTGTCGCTGAACGGGATCATGATCATCCTGTTCGAGCTGCCGCTCACGATCTGGACGCGCCGGTTTCCGCCGGTGATCATGATCGCTGCGGGCTACTTCCTGTGCGGACTCGGATTCGCGCTCAACATTCTGGGAAACACCATTTCCATCTACATCCTGTCGGTGGTCGTGTTCACCATCGGCGAAATGATCAGCCTGCCGGTCTGGATGTCGCACGTCGCCCAGTTGGCGCCGACCCCGTTGCGCGGTCGGTACATGGGCGCAAACGGACTGACCTGGGCGGTCGCGTTGATCGTCGGCCCGAGCGCCGGCATGGCCTTGTTTGCGGTTCACCCGAACACGCTCTGGGTGGCCAGCGGACTGTGCGGCGCTCTGTCGGCGGTGATTCTATTGAAGAAAGAGACCGCGCCGCCGGTCGTCGCAGAATCGGCGACTGCGTGATGGAAGAAGTGGTCAGTGGGTCGGAACTGTCCCGCTGTTTACTGACCTACTGAACACTGATTCACTTCTTCCCGCCTTTTTTCACAGACTTCGCTTTCTTCTACTTGGCGGCTCCGGTCTTTTTTTGAAGCTTCTTCAGTTTCGCCCAGTAGGCCTCGTCGAGAATGAATCCCACGCACGACTTTGTTCCGCAGTTGCACGGATAATCCTCGTACTCCTCAAAGTCGAAATTGTAATTGTAGGTGATCTCATCACCGGGCCGGATCGTGCGCAGCGCGGAGACGTAAACCCGTCCCTCGATAATGTCCGTCTCGGCGTTGGGATCGCAGCTATGATTGAACCAGCGCGCCGGATTCCAGTCCACATTACCGTCGATGTCGTGTTTGTCGTCGATCTCAAAGACATACCGGTTGTCGTCTTCGAGACAGCGGCGTTCCGATTCCTTCTTGTTCATCTTCTCGCCGACGTACTCGATGATGCGCTCGCCCTTGCGGATCTTCGCGCCCGCAAACCCGCCCATGCCGTGGATCTTCGAACCCGTGAACTCAACTTTGCCGACGACGACTTTTTTCATACTGCCCGTTGATGTAAATCAACGCCCCGCCCGTGACCAGAAAATGTTGTGACGATCGACCGGGATCAGACAGACGAAGCCGTTGCAAACAGCGGTAGCGGACGGCCCGCATCAGCGCTGGACAGCTGTCCAGAACGACCGTTAGACACTCCCGTCATCAGCCAGCATAGCGATCAAGAAACCAAAACAACAGGAACAGAGTCAACCAGCCAGCACTCCCCAAGAGATAAGGACTAAAATTCCGTCGAATGGTCTTCGCTCGCCACGTCTCTGAAGCAAGACAACCGAAACAATACACCAACGACACCGCAACCAGAATCCCGAACAGAAATAAAAATGGGGCATGAGAATGGGGCTCTGAGGTCTTGCCGGACATCGCCGTCACGATAGTCAACACGAACACCGCCCATCCGAAGGCATACATGCCCCATCCCAAATCTAAACTACCATTTTTCTGTGCGCCACTCTGCACCGCAACGACTACTTCGAGAGGTCGAGCGTCCATCTCGCAGACTGTCGCAGTGTCCGCGTATTCTTTCCCGCACCAAGTGCATTTCTTCATGGCGTTCGAGCAGTGCTGACTACCAATATATTGGGCCAATCTCCTGTTGTCCTAACAGGGGAAGTGCCGGCCCACGGCTTCGTCACCATGCGCTGAAAATTAACGGTTCGAACCACTCTGGCAAGACGCAGTTTGGCCCGAGTGCGATTGAAACCGCGGGGAGGGTAGGGATCGTCGCTCCGCGCGGTCCACCGCTTACCTTTGAAGGCACCGGTCTTTCATAAACCGGAGAACCACAAGAATGGCGGAGCGTGGCTGTTTCGCAAACCAGCCGCGCCCCGCGAACACATTTCAAATGGCTGGATTTCCCACATCCGTTTGCCCGCGCCGACTTGGTGAGACCTCAGAACGGAAACCCGATCGCGATGTGCAGCGTGCCCACGGGATCGAAGCTGCGCGGGTCGAGATTGTAGCCGTACTCGGCGCGGACCGGACCGATGATGGTGTTCCAGCGGATGCCGCCGCCGACCGACCACAACACCTCGTTGAACGGGTATTGGGAAAGGTCCGCAGAGTTCCCCACCCCGTCGATGAACGCGACGACCGACCAGCGTTCGGTCAGGTATTGCTCGAGCTCGAGGTTCCCGAGCAGGAACGTCTCGGCGCCGAGCTGCTGTCCCTGCGTGTTGTAGGGCGACGCGCCGCCCTGTTTGTAGCCGCGCACGGAATTCTCGCCGCCGTTCAGGTACCGTTTGTTGAAGGGGATGTCGACGGCCGGATCGGGGGAGAAGATCACGCCGTGCTGCAGCGCGGCGTGAAGAACTAGGCTGCGGTTGATCGGCACGTGTCCGGACGCACCGATCTGAAGCAGTTCGTATTCAGCCTGGCTGCCGAGCACCGGGTTGGCGATTTCAACATTGCCGTAAAGCCGGTAACCCTTGCGCGGCGCAAGCGGGTTGTCCCGGCGTTCCAGCTGGGCGTCCAGAATGATCGCGGCGACGCGGACAAATTCATCATTGCTGATCGCGTCCGGTGAATCCTGCGTTTTCAGGAACTGATATGAATACCGTGCGCCCACTTGAAATCGTGACACGGGAAACACTTTTCGCAGACCGATCGCGGTCTTGATCTCTTCGCGTTTGAAAGTGAGTTCCTGACGCAGCAATCCGTCGGCATTCGCGAACAGGCTCAGGTTGCGGGTCAGAAACTCCGGGATGCTGTAGGTGTAGACGGCATTGGCGGTTTTGGTCGAGAGCATGCCGCGGAGCTTCGCGTTGTGACCGACTCCCCACAGGTTGTACTGGTCGAGCTCCGCACCGCCGAAGAACTGATCGTAACTGCCGTAACCCGCGAGCAGGCTGAAATCGATCCGCTTGCCCTCGTTCAGTTCGAAAACGACATCTCGCTCCGGCCCGGTGGGCGGCTCGTATCGCACCCCCACAAAATCAAAAACGCCCTGCTGTGAAAGCCGTTCGCGGGCGGCGTCCACCTTCAGCCGGTCCAGCAACGGCCCTTCGATTTTTCCCTTCTTCTCCAGCCAGGAAAGCCGCGTCTTTTTCTGTCCCTCGAATTTCACTTCACCCAGGCGGACTTCCTCCCCGGGTTCGACCACGGCCTTGAGTTCTTCCTGCACCACGCCGTCAACCACGTTGGAGCTCACGCGCTCCATGATCGCCCGGGCGTCCGGTCGTCCCAGGCGGAATTGCTCGTTGCGCAGTGACATCGTGAAGTCCTGCTGCCAGATCGGCGACCATGGCGCGTCGAGCTTGAGTTCGGTCGCGGTTTCGACGGCCTTCGCCGCGTCGTCCATAAATTGCACTTCGACGCGTGAAACGTGGTGCATTTTTCCCTGCTCTACTTTGATGCGGACATGCACATCGCCGGTGGCAAGATCCTGCTCCACCGGATTTGCCAGTGCCACCACCGCTTCAGAATAGCCCAGGTTGACGAGTTCCTGCCGCAGGTTGGCGAGGGACCGGCTCAACTGTGCCGTGCTGAATCTCCGGTTCCGGTCCCGCTTCAGCAACATGTCGGTCTTGAAGAAAAAACCCGTCGCCTGTTCGGCTGGTATGGCCGTCAATCCCTCGATCTCAAACGTGGTATAATGAAAGAGCGGCCCTTCATCCGCCTTGAAATAGGCCTTGCGAACCGCCAGTGGCCGGGGCACTTCCAGCTCCGATTTGCCGTCCCAATCCAGTTCCAGAATTTCGCCGTCAACGAGCGTGAGTTCCGCGTGAATGACCGCCTCCTGAAACCCGTCCACCTGCAGCTGGTTCCGGAGAATCACGAACGAATCCTCGATGAAATTCGCATCGTACGGCTGATCGCGTTTTTCCTCCGGATAGGTCTGTTGAATCGTTCGTTTCAACTTCCGGTTGTCGAGCAACCCGAGCCCGCGGATCACGAGCTTGGGCGGTTTCGGCTTTTCAACTGCAGCCGCCGCTTCGGCTCCGATTCCACGCCACACCATGAGGGACAAAAGACACAGTGCGAAAAAAATCCGGGACAGCGCGTTCACGCGAACTTCGGGAACTTTGTTTTGAACGCGCGTCATCGGGAGTAGATGTTGAACTTCAATCCCCCGTTGTAATCCCGGAAACGCGTGTATTCGCCAAACACCGAGATCCAGTTGATGAGTTTGTATTCGACCCGGTAAGTGAGCTGTCCGTCCTCGGTCACGTACTCACCGGTGCGAAACAGCAGCTTGTCCTCGCCGGTCTCCATGCCCAGCACCTGGTTGATCAGTTCCTTGCCCAGGAAGTAGCCAAGCTTGCTCGCCTTGTCCACGTCCGTGTAGCTGTATTCCCCGCTGGGGATTTCGCCGGCCGTCAGCATCAGCATGATCTCGCGCGTGGTGAGCGGCGGCACCGAGTTGAAGGCGATGTTCGGTGAATCAGCGGTACCGGTCACGTCGAGGCTGATGTTGTAGCCGAAGTTCAACCCCTGCCCGCGAAAGTCCACTCTCGGCCGATGAGGATCCTGACGCGTCAGCTGAACCGCGCCACGCGTCACGTCCAACGTGCCGAACGGAAACAGAATCTGGCCGGTTTCGATCGAGACCTCGCCCAGCGCAACCGGTTCCTTCAACGTGCCGCCCAGCTGAAGGCCGGACGAAACCTGCCCCTTGAACACCGGGCTCATGACGCGCAGAAACTTCTGCCCGCGCACCCGCACATCCAGCCGCCAGCTCCCGAACGGAGCGGTGGGCACGCTGAAGAATGGCGGGCGTTTCGCCGGCTGATTCAGATCAATCGCCATGACGCCGCCAATGTCCTGAAAGAGCAGCGAGTTGTGCAGCAACACCTCACCGCTGATCAAGGGCGGCTCCGTGCCGGTCGACCGGATACCCAGGTTCAGGTTGCCACGCAGGAACAGATCAACCGAACGCACGAGCGTCACGTTGGTCGCGTTGATCGAGAGATCCAGGTTCGACAAACCGGTGGGGTCCAGGTCAACCCCGCCCGCGACGTGAACCGGCTGCCCGCTGAGCACGGCCTGAACATCTTTCAGTTCCGCGCGCCGGTCATTGATCTCAATCCGGCCCTGAATATTCCGAACCGGACCGATGGGTTCGATCGAACGCGTCGCCAGATTGGTGAACGTGACCGCGCCTCCGAGCACCCCGCCGGGCTTCAACACAACATCAACCGACGCCTGACCGGCGGGTCGCAAGAACTCACCGATGATCTGGTCGAAGGACGCGATTTCAACGACGGGAATCTCGAACTTCCCCGACGCCTTTTTCCAATCCAGTGTTTTGAAGCTCCCAATCCATTCCTCCCACGAACCCGCCTCAAACGGAAACTGCGCGTCGAAGCGCGCCGGTTGACCGGCCACGACAAACCGTCCGTCATCAATTACCGCGCGCTCACGTGAAGCAGTCGCGTGAATCACCACGTTGCTGATCACGGAAACGCCCGGCGGCAGATTGGTGATCCCTACGGGCGCGACCATCGCGACCCTGAACTTCATTTCACTTTGGACGTTTTCAAGATCACCCTTCGCAGTGAGCTCCAGCTTCGGATCATGCACGTCCAGTTTCGCCCGGTCCGCCAACTCGCTCCAGAAACCGGCGCCGTCGACCGTCGCCAGGCCCACGTCAAACGAGCCGCCCTCGATCCACTCGTAGTCCGCCGAACCGGTTTCCATGCTGAACCGCACTGGTATGATCCCGCCAGCCGTCACCGCTGGCTGGCCGTCAAAACCGATTCGCACGGGCGTGATCGCCATTCCATTCTCATCCCCTCGCGCGGTGAACTGCCAGCTGAGCGAACCGATCTCGTTCAGTGTCAGCCGACCGTCAACCTTCGTCGTAAACTTCACCGGGCCCTTGTTCCAGTTGACGCTCAGATCAACTTCCCGCAGGTCGATCTCCGGGAGTCCGGCCGATTGAAACACGGAAAAATCGGCGGACGTCACGTTGGTCGCGGTGAGAGAGATCGCGCCGGAGACCGGCCAGTTCACGTCTGCGGCCAGTGAGATTTCCTTGTCGCTCCCGGACAATTTGAGCGGCTCGATCTTGAGCGAGAAAGGCGTGATCGTGTTGGTCGAATCTCCGGCATCCCACGATACTGCAACCTTCGATGGCGCCACCAGACTCAGTGCGGTTCTCTCGTTCGCCGCCGCTTCAATTGAGTTCAATTCCGCCGTCAGCCGTTTCGCCGCGAATGTCGATGTATCGACGGTTCCAGTGGCCGCCAGATCCGCAACATCGTAACCGAGTTCCACGTTCCAGCTGTTGGTCCCCAGAAGATTACCGGCGATCTTCGCCGAGAGGGCGTCCAGTTTCGATCCCGACCAGTCGATGGAATGCGCCGTCGCGGAAGTGCGATGCGACAATTCGGGCCACGCACCCGCGAACTCACCGTCGGCCTCCCATCGCCCGACACGCAAACCGTCGGGCAGCATGTTGGTCGGCATGGTCCCGTTGAAGCTCCACACGAAATTGGTCGCCACCTGCGTCAACAAATCCAGCTCACCGTTCATCGTGAACGTGCCGTTGTCCGGAAACGAAAACGTGCAATTTGAAACGACCAACTGCGGCCAGTGAATCGCGCCATCGATGTTCAACTGATCCAAGCTCAAGCCGAAGCCGTTGACGCGGTTCAGTTGCACCTGAAAATCGGCGTTCACTATTTCATTGGCATCCGGCCTCGCGGTCACCGTGCCTTCGAGCAGACCCGTGAACGGCAGCCGATCCTCCGTGATGAACTCCGCCGAGACCTTCAACGTCGTCTCCGGCACAAGCATGCGACCCGAAAAATCAATCGCCAACGGCCCTGATAATTGCGCGAGCAACGCGGGCGTCGAGATGTTCAACGTCTCGATCGCCAGCGATTCCATCGTCCCCTGCCCGGCGACGTTGATATTGATGCTGTCAGGCAGAAGCGCGTTGTCGACCGCCGGCAACGCCAAGCCGCCGACACGGAATCCGTAATGTCCGTTGGTCCAACCGATCTGAAACGATCCGGTCAACGCCTGGTAGCCGTCGAGCCCCACGACGTCCGCCCCCACGATCCAGTTGGTACCGAAAATATCCAGCACCTCCGGCAGCCATCCGTCCTGCGCAAACCCGCCGTCCAGACCGGCGATGTTGTTCTGCCAGTCCGCCCGTCCGTCAAACAGCCAGTTCGTGGAATCGCGTCGAAGAGTAAGCGTGTTGGTTATTGCACGATCTGGAATGACCGAGTTCAGGCGAAACGCATTCGTCTGCGAAAATCCAAGTGTAATTTCACCGCCCGTCGTGAGGTTGGAACTGGCGAACTGCGCCCAAAGACGTTGTTCGTCGATCAGGATTTGCGGGATCTCAATGATCGTATTCTGAATCGCCAGCCGGCCGTCACCGGCGGTTATCCGGTGCAGCCAAGGACGCGCCATGTTCAACACCGTGATCGACTGGTCGAGCACGCGATGCAGGGAATTGGTCGACGGTGAATCGGTCGGTTCGGAAGGTTGGATGTCCACATTCCATCCGCTGATCTCGATCTGGCTGGAATCATTTTTTTGCGAACCCGCCAATCGTTCGAGCAGCCAGACATGAGGCAACTGAAGGCTGGCACGATTGACTTGAACAACCACCGTTTCGTTCGAGTAACCGAGGGCATTCAGTTCCAGGACGGAAATGCCACGCCGCGCGTACGATGAAACGGAAACCCCCTGATCGCGCAAAACCGGCATTACGACCCACGGCCACCAGACCGGCATGGCGAGCAACAACCCGACAAACAACCCGCCGACAACACCGAATCGTCGCAGCCATTTACGGCGTCGAGGCGGGGCGGGCGGCTGTTTTGTCGCTGAACTCACAACACCGAAATCATGCCGGAGAGCCCCGTCGGAGGACAGCAGGAAGCATCAGGTTTTAAAAACATGATCGGAAGCCCGCGATGGCTACAGTCTCGCAACGGGAAATCCCGAGCGCTACGTGAACATGCTGATCGCGCTAAAGGAGACGAACTGCCTGAACGGTGTGCTCGTTTCACAGGCCGACGGTTGGGCGGTCGAAGGCGACGAGGCAAAGAGCACCGGGCTGAAGCTGTTTGGTATCCGTAATCATGAACCCAACCCCAACATTTTCGAACGCTTGCTTCCGAAACTGACGGCGTCAGGGTTTTCAAATGCGGAAATCAATCAACTTATGCACCTGAATCCGGTCGACGCCTTTGCTGTGCGCGTTCGTACCAGTTAAAGTAGTTCGTTCAACAACCGGCAAATCGCACGCCGGCCAGCTCCGCCATCTCCTTCTTCCACGACGTCAGATCGCTCTGCTGGAACTTTGACAGACTGTCGTAGCCACAGGCCCGTGCGAGCACCTGCATCAGTTCGACGGACGCGTGGAGATAATTGGCGAGCCGGGTGGCGCCCTCGTCCACTTTCAAACGTTTTCTAAGTTCGGGCTTCTGGGTGGCGACGCCGGACGGACAGTTGTTCGTGTTGCAGATGCGGGCGGCCACACAACCGATCGCCTGCATGGCGCTGTTGGCGAGAGCGATTCCGTCTGCTCCGAGCGCAAGCGCCTTCACGAAGTCGGGTGCGAGGCGCAGCCCTCCGGTGACGATCAAAGTCACGCGACCGCTGGCTCCGCACTTGTCGAGATGCCGGCGGGCCCGAGCCAGCGCCGGGATTGTCGGGACGGAGATGTTGTTGCGAAACAGCAACGGTGCGGCGCCTGTTCCGCCGCCACGACCGTCGAGAATGATGTAGTCCGCACCCGCCGCCAGCGCGAAGTCGATGTCGTCCTCGATATGGTTTGCGCTCAACTTGAAACCAATAGGAATGCCGCCACTCAAAGAACGGACGCGGTCACCGAACTTCTTGAAATCCTCGACCGTGGCAAGATCGGTGAACGTCGGCGGCGAAACGGCGGGCTCTCCGGGTTTCAGTCCCCGAACTTCTGCTATCTTTCCCACGACCTTCGAGCCTGGCAGGTGCCCGCCCGTGCCGGTCTTCGCGCCCTGCCCTCCCTTAAAATGGAAAGCCTGAACCTTCTCCAGAAGCTCTTCCCGGAATCCGAACTTCGCGCTGGCGAGTTCATAGAAGTAGCGCGAGTTCTCCGCACGTTCGTCTTCCAACATACCGCCTTCACCCGAACAAATGCCGGTGCCGGCCATCTCCGCACCACGGGCCATCGCAATCTTCGCTTCTTCCGACAATGCGCCAAAACTCATGTCGGAAACGAACAACGGGATGTCCAATTCCAACGGCTTCTTTGCCTCAGGACCAATGACCAGTTTGGTGTCCACCGCGATATTCTCCAGCAACGGTTTTTTTGCCATCTGCGCGACGAGCAATTGCAGGTCATCCCAAGACGGTAGCTCCGTTCGTGGAACGCCCATTGCCCCCATGGGTCCGTGGTAACCGAGCTTGCTCAAACCTTCCCTGGCCAGTTGATGAATAAACGCCACGTCGGGTTCTTCCGGCGTGGGGCTTGCGGATGGTCCGACGTCCGGGTCGCCCGACTCCATCTGGAACTCTTCACCTTTCTTTTCCTTCGGGACTTTCGCGTGTGTGCCGTCGCAGAACGGTGCGTTGCCGGTCTGTTTGCACTGGCAGAGGTAGGTGTCACCGTCGTCGTCCGCTGTAAATGCCTTGGGGGTTATGCCAGTTCCCTTGTGCGATCCGTCGCAAAAAGGTTGATTGGAGGACCGGCCGCAGGCGCAGAAGTAATACTCTTCACCTTTCTTCAGTTCGACCTTGGCAGGTTTGAGATCGGATACAACGGGCAGTGATTTTTCGCTCATGGTTTGGATTGTTTGCTGGACGTTAATTTTTGAGGATGAATGAGAATCCCCGTTCGTTTATGCGAATAAAAAAAACGGCGACGGACGATCCATCGCCGGTCGGATGTGCTTAATTCGTGACGGACTAACGATGTCTCACCTGGTCGGCGACGCACCGGCAATGCTCAGTTTCAACTCAATTGTTTCGGCAACCTTGTCGGCGGGAGCCCCGGGGTTGATGCCGAAGTCGGCGCGATCAATCTTGAAATCGGCCCGGATGACGAGCAGGTGGCCTTTCATGTTGGGAACACGCAGCCCCAACTTGTCTTTCAAATAGGTGAGCTTGATCGGGACGGTCATTTCTTTTGAGACACCTTTGATGGTCAACATACCGGTTGCCTCGGCAGTGGTGGTGGGGTCCTTGGTTTTCACATTCTTCAACGACTTCGCCTCGAACGTGATCTCGCCAAACTTCGCGGTGTTCAACCACTGGTCGCCGTGAAGATGTTCCTTCATCATCGGATTGGGCACGTGCAACGTGGTCGCATCCACGACGATTTTGCCGGTGGTTTTGTCCGGATGCGCGGGGTCAAACTTCACCGTGCCGCTCACGCCGTTGGCGCTGCCGGTGATCGCTTCAAGCGGGGCGTCGAGAGTGAAGGTCGCGTTGTTGACGCCTTTCGGATCTTTGAAATCAAACGTCATCGTTTCAGCAAACGCCGAACTTGCGATGGAACCGACGGCCAGCAGTGTGAGTATTTGTTTTTTCATTTTGTTACGCTTAATAAGTGAGTTGTTGTTGATTTAGGATTTACGAAAGAAGAGGGAAACGCCGCCGAGCACCGCCGCACTGAGCAAGCCCGCGCCGAGAAACTCCAGACCCGGGACAAACTTGTCCTCCCACGTCTGCGATTCGATGCCGGTGATTTCGTCGACGAAGGTCACCGGCACGCTGGTCTTCGTCCAGCCGGTGTTCGCTCCGAGCGCGAACCACGTTCCGACGAACGCGAGCGCGACGATGATCGCGAGAATACGAAGTCCCTTGCCGATGGCTTGCTTCTTCATGGTGTGCGTTCGAGTTTGATTGAGAGTTTTGACGGGCAAAAATGTTCCCGAAGTTCTACGCCCGTCAAATGCCGTTAGTTCATGTCGAACAGCAGAACCTGCGCTTCGCCCTTGCCGGTGAAGGTCAGCACCTCGCTGTCACTGACCGCTGCGCCATCGCCGCCGATCAACGTCGTTCCGTTCAAATCGACCTCGCCTTCCGCCACATGAATCCATGCATGCCGTCGCGGTTTCAACTCGTGAACGACCTTGTCACCGGATTGTAACCGCGCGAGATACAGGTCGGCGTCCTGGTTGATCTCGAAACTTCCGTCGCGCCCGGTCTTGCTGGCGACCAGATGCAGTGCGCCGGTTTTGGACTGTGTCATGTCGCGCTCCGCGTAACGCGGCTCATACCCGCGTTTGTCCGGGTGAATCCAGACTTGCAACAGGTGGGTGGGCGTGTCGTTCGACGGATTGAACTCGCTGTGATACACGCCGGTTCCGGCGGCCATGTATTGAAACTCGCCGGGCCGGATCACGCGACCGTTCCCCATCGAATCTTTGTGCTCGAGAGCTCCGCTCAGCACGTAGGTGATGATCTCCATGTCGCGGTGAGGATGCGTGTCGAACCCGCCGCCTGCCGCGATCTTGTCGTCATTGATTACCCGCAACGAACGGAAGCCCATGTGCAGCGGCTCATGGTAGTCGGCAAAGCTGAAGGTGAACCGCGTATCCAACCAGCCCTGGTTGGCCGCGCCGCGATCATTTGATTTTCGTAACTTGATCATGGGAACAGTGAACCACGCAGAACACGGCGCGTGAAATATCAAGTTGCTTGCCTGAGAATACCTGGAAGGTATTGTGCGGTCCCGCTGATCATCACGCTTCCAAACTTGCGGAGAACTCTCATTCCCACGGATTCACCAGCTTAACCTCCGGCGGGAATTCAGCGGTGTTTCGCGTTGCGATGGCCAATCCTCGCTGCCAGGCGGTTGCAGCGAGCAGGCTGTCAACTGAAGGGAGTGATCGGCCGGTCTTCTGGTTGGCCGCGTACATTTTGACCCAAGCTGCCGCCACGGCCTTGTCGATGGGAAGAACTCTCTCAGCAAAACCAGAGTCAAGTTCCTGAAACCATTTCTCCAGGGCACTTCGCCTTAGAACAGTTCGCAAAAAGAATGTCGGAAAAGAATGGGACGAGCCGTTATGGTAGGGTCGCGTCGCGCCGAGAGAGCCGGACAGGGCAACAACCTCCAAAACCTTTCTGAGCGACCACGGCTCACGATGCCCGTCGCAGACCGCGCGGAGCGGCGGTCCCTACCCTCCACGGGCAACTCCTCTGGTACAAGAAAAACCCCGTTCCGCGAGGAACGGGGTTTTGTGAATCGTCCTAAATTCTAGCTTAGAACAAGTAAGCGACTTGCAGTGCGAACAGGAAGTCGTTTTCCTTCACAGGAGCAGCGCCTCCACCAGTCCATGGTGAGGTGCCACCGAACTGGTCGGAGTTCGTCTGATCCCAGCGGAATTCCGCACGGGTCAGCACGTTCGCCCACAGCTGGTATTCCAAGTCGATCGTGGCGGCCCAAACCTGTCCTGCGTCGCCAGACGGGGTGACGTAGAGCATTTGTCCCGCGCTGTATTCACCACGACCATGCACGCTCATCTTCTCAGTGATCTGATAAGAAGCGTAGAGCGCGTATGCGTTCTGGTAGTAGGACGGGCTGATGAAGCCTGCGGTGGTGTTGCCACTCGCACCGGCATAATCCCATGACGCACCGAGGCTCAGGGCTTCGATCGGAGTGGTCATCGTGCCGCCGACGTAGTAGTTCACCTGATTCTGGTTGCTGAGGGCAGCACCGGTATTGCCTGAGGCGAATCCGTAAACCACGCCACCATACAATGTGGAACCGGAGAACCAGCCCATGGATTCAGGGGCGGTCAAGGCGACAGAACCCATCCAAGTCTTCTGAGACTCAGCCTTGGTTCCAACCGTTCCAGTTCCGATCCAGTTGTCCCGGGAATTGATACCGGAGGACAACGTGTTTGCAACACCGGCATTGGCGCTGATCACATCGTTGAACTGGTAGGACATCAACACACCAGTGTGCTGAGTCGGTTCAATGCTCCAACCGTAAGAACGGGTGTAGTTCGGGTTGTAAGGACCATCGGCGACTTCGTAACCAATGATGGTGTCGAACACACCGACTTTGAAGTCGAGTCCGTTACCCACTGGAGCGCGCAACGTCACGTAGGCTTGCTTGATTGCGAAGTCCGACGTGTTGTCGCCCATGAAGGATGGGTTGTAGCCGACCGCATCCGGGCCGAACAACATTTCAACGTTGTAGCCGGCAGCCCATTGACCTTCGTCCATTGGCTTGCTGATCTGCAGGTTGACTGCGTTCAGGTTGAACCCATCCATCTTGGTTGCGTTGTTGAAACCGTATTGGGCTGGGTTTGCGTTCCCTGTGCCCGGGTTCCAGTTCATGGATGTATCCACGTAACCGCTGATGGTGGTTGATGAAAGCGCCGTCATTACCGGGCTTTCTTCAGCTTGTACTGCTATCGATCCGCTAATCAGCCCAGCTGAGGCCAATACGGTTGTCCATTTATTAACTTTCATTCGCGTGTTCCTCCGTGAATAGATGTTAGGGTAGTTGTTTTTTGCATTATATATAAACGAGCAACAGACAAGTCACTCGCCCACCAAAAGGTGATTTGCGGCGGATGTTATGGAAAACTTCCCCTTTGACAACAAGTTTTTTGCAATTCCCACGGAGCCGGATCACCAGAATACCGCTGAATTCTTGACAAAATCGGGGTCGGGCAAAAGGCGGTTCTGCGCGAGGCGGCAGTTTGGAAATCGGGTGACCCGTCGTTGACGTGCGTGCCGGGAGGGCGGATCAACCGCCGGGAAGTTCGACCCTGACGTTGGTTTCGACTGTGTCGCGATTCCCGATCAAGAGCTTCGCGGACGGTGCTTGGGGGCGTATCTTGACAAGGCCCTCACTTCGTGACGACGCCGCGGGCAGCCGAACGTCAGTATTGCCGGAAAAGTTGTAGTCACGGCATCGTCAGGTTTTTCGGAGTTGTCCGTTCGTTCCGCCGCTGCCAAGGTCCTCGCATTCCATGAAACCTTTCAACGTCGGCATCATCGGTTACGGCTGGGCGGCGGCCGCTCACATCGAGGCCATCAACGCCACCGGCAAGGCGCGCGTCACGGCGATTTGTTCGTCACGCGAACTTGACGCGAACGAGCTTTCAGCAAAACACGGGAGCCCCATCGTCACCTACACCGACGTGAAGGCCATGCTCCGGGACACTTCGATCGACGTCGTCGATATCACGAGTCATCCGTGGAAACACAAGGAACACGCGATCGCCGCCGCCAGGGCGGGGAAACATATCATTCTTGAAAAGCCGATGGCGCTCTCGTGGAAAGATTGCCAGGCCGTCGAAGCGGCGGTGAAAAAGGCGAAGGTGAAGTTCGCGCTCTGTTTCGAGTGCCGTTACTCCGCTCAATTCCTCGCGACCAAATCGTTGATTGATCAAGGCCTGCTCGGCGAACTGCACTACGGTGAGATCGATTACTATCACGGCGTCGGACCGTGGTACGGACAGTTCCCGTGGAACGTGAAGAAGGAAGGCGGCGGGAGTTCGTTGATCTCGGCGGGCTGTCACGCGCTGGATGCGTTGTTGCTCTGCCTCGGTAACGACGTTGCCGAGGTCAGCAGTTTTTCAACGCGGTCGAAATCGAAGGTTTTCAAACCTTACGAGTACGACACCACGAGCGTGACGATTCTGAAATTCAAGAGCGGCAAGGTCGGCAAATGCGCGTCGGTGATCGACTGTCTACAGCCGTACTATTTCCACACCCACCTTGTCGGCAGCAACGGAAGCCTGCTCGACAACAAGGTCCACCTGCACGGAGTCGCCGGGATGGACAAAAGCAAGTGGAGCGAACTCTCATTCGGGCTCGTCGATTCCGGCGACGTCTCGGATCACCCCTACCAGTCCCAGTTCGTGGTTTTCTTCGATTCGCTCGCGGCGAAAAAGGACATGCCGTTGACCGGTTTGAGAGAAGCCCTCCGCACCCACGAAGTCATTTTCGCCGCCGACAAGTCAGCCGCGACCGGCAGGCCCGTGAAGCTGCGGTAGCCGGGGGGCCGACATTCGTGGAGCGGCTATTCGGGGTGAGCTATCTGATCTTTCTCCAGCCGGACCCAGTCGCCGCGGATCCAGTCGGCCAGCAGTGCGATCTGTTTTTCCGTCAAAGTGTCTTCCTCCGCGAAGGCCGGCATGCGGTCATTCCGGCTTCCGTAGAAACGGGCGTGCTCGGGGTTGGAAATCATGCCTGCGATCCATTCGCGTGATGCGTATCCGGTGAGGTCCGGCGCGGTCATGTCCTCGTCCTCAAAATGGAAGGTGTGACACTCGGTGCAACGCATGTCCTCGCTGTCGATCAGTTTCCTCCCCTCGGCGATGATCGCCGGTTGCGCTTTGTCGAGCAGCGCTTGGGCGGGGAGATGGGCCTCCGCTGAGAGTGCGATGATCACCTTTTCCAAATCTGCCTGCAGCGCGTCATCAAACTTGGCGACGTCGTTCTGAACGAAGCGGACCATCTTGCTGCGTTCGCTGAATTTGGTGCCGCCGTAGTAGTGATCAGTCAGAATTTTTTCCGGATTGAGGAATCCGGTGAGCCACTCGCGGGTGCCGAACCCCGCCAGATCGGGCGCGGATTGAGGATCGCTCACGGGCGCGCCCAGTCCGTCGTGGCCGTCGTATCGATGACAACTGGCACAGTGCTGGGCGAACAGTTTGGGGCCCTGCGTCAACGCGTCGTCAGCGAGCAACGCGAGCGCGGTTGACGGAATGCCATTGATCTGCACGAGCTCGATCACTCGTTCGGCCTGTTGGTCGGCCTGTTCTTTCGCGCGGGCGAACTCTTCGTTATTTCCGTCGGCCTTGTAAGCCAGCCAGGTCAGAATGCCGAAGAAGCCGAGTAGCACTGTGAGCGTGCCCAGATTGAACCGGTGACCGAGACGCCAGTTGCCGATGATGGGCATCGCGACGATGAGTCCGATGAAGATTCCGGGGATGATCATCGCGCCCCAGACTTCGAGATTGAGCCCGAGAAATTCTTTGCTGGCCGGGAAGTATTTCAGGAACTCGAAGAGGAACATGAAATACCATTCGGGCCGCGCGGCGTTGTATTCTTCCGAAGGATTGGCCGGCGCACCGAGTTCTGCGCCGTGCGTGTAGACGGTGAGGAAAATGACGGCGGCGAGCACGGCGAGGCAGGCCACGACGTCACACCACACCTGATCGGGCCAGAACGGAGCGTCGGGCTTGCGCCGGGGTTCCTTGGCTTTCACGCCGTGCCGACGGAAAAGATAAATATGCCCGACAATCATAGTGATAATGAGGCCCGGCAGCAGTCCGGCGTGGACCGCGAAAAATCGCGTCAACGTGTGGTGCCCGTAGTCCGTTCCGCCGACAATCAGTTTCTGAACCTCGGGTCCGATCACCGGTGTCACCGCTGCGATGCTGGTGGCCACTTTGGTCGCCCAGAACCCCTTCTGATCCCACGGCAATAGATAACCGGTCAGTGACAGCCCGAGCACGATCAACAGGAGCAGTATCCCCGACCAAAAATTGAATTCACGCGGCGCCTTGTACGCTCCGTCGATGACCACCTGCATCAAATGCAGGGTCAGCAGCAGCATCATGAACTGCGCGGTGTAGTGATGGATTCCGCGGAGCAACCAGCCGCCCCACATCTCGTGCTGAATGTAATAAACGCTTTCCCACGCCGAACCGGCGCTGGGGCTGTAGGCCATCCACAGCACCAATCCGGTGATCACCTGCACGAAAAACGCGAACGTGAGCGTGCTGCCCCAGACGTAACGCCACCGTGCGCCGCCCGGAACATTTTCGTAGAGTCCCTCGGCAATCAGCTTGCGGATGCCGGTCCGGTTGTCGATCCAGTCGATTAGCTTGTTCATACGACGGGAACCTTCTCCTTCTGCCCGGGCTGGAAATTCTGGAAGGTCACCCATACCTCGTTCTCGTTGCGCACCTCTGCCGTCAGCGAATCCAGTCCGCGCGGGCTGGGGCTGCGTTTGTTCGCAATTGCGCCGTCCTCTTGAAACGAACTGTCGTGGCAGGGGCACAGGAACTGTTTGTCCTCGCCGGAAAAACGGACGGAACAACCGGCGTGCGGACAAGCGGCGTTGAGAGCGGTCACCTTGTTGTCGGCCGTGCGACGCAGAAAGACGCCGCCGACCGGCACGTTTTTGTAGGTGTTCCACGCATCAACGCGGTCCGTGATCACGCTGAACCTCCGGGGCACCCCATCGGCCGGCAAAGCCGAAAGCCGGGTGACCAGGATGTCGCCCTGACTGGTGGTGGATTTGCGCTTGAGCGGATCGAAAATGACCATCAATCCGGCGAGGCCGGGAACAATGGTGATGAGCCCCCCCACGATTCCGGCGGCAATCTTTTTGACAAAGCTTCGACGCGGCGGCGAGGCGGGTTGTTCGGGTGAATCTGAATGCATGAGGATTGGTTGGGCGACGGCGACGGTGACAGTGACAGTGACGAAAGATTAAAAATTTACATTCATTTGGCAAACTTGAAGTCGTTCCATTGTGGCGGCGCCGGGCGAATTTTGTGCGTGCGTTCGAGCGGTTGGGAAACTATTTTCCTGGCCATGACGATCTGGATCTTGGCCCTGCTGTGTGTCGGACTCGCGGGCTATGCTGGTTACGCGCGCGGGGTTATTCGGGCGGCGATTTCCCTCTTGGGTATTCTGGTCGGGTTGATGTTGGCCGGCGCGGTCGGACCGCTCCTCGCTCCGCTGATGCGGAAGATGATCGACAACGCGCTGCTGGCCGACGCTTCGGCTCCGCTGGTCGTGTTCCTACTCATCACCTTTGCGTTCAAGGGTGTCGCCCAGATGGTCCACAACAAGGTTGAAGTCCATTTCAAGTACAAGGAGACCGACACGAGACTGCGGCACTGGGAGCGGTTGATGGCCCGGATGGGTGGCGGCCTGGGCATCCTGAACGGCACGCTCTATTTCTACGTGTTATGCACCGTGTTTTATGTGGTGGGTTACATGACCACCCAGATCACGACCGACGAGAACGAAACCTTCGGGTCGAAGGTCATTAACAAGGTCGCCGCCGATATCAACGCGTCGGGCATGGTGAACGCCATCGTGGCAATCAATCCGATGCCACAGTCGTATTACGACACCTGTGACATCCTCGGCCACCTCCACCATAACCCGCTGCTCATCAGCCGCGTGAGTCGGTACCCGGCGTTTCTGAGCCTCGCCGAGCGGCCTGAATTTCAGGAGATTTCAAACGATCCCCAGGTCAATGAGCTGATCCTAACCCATACTTCTATCGGCGAACTGCTGGCTCATCCCAAGATCAAGGCGCTGATGGCAAACCCGGCGATCGTCGACGAGTTGAAGTCGCTCGATGTTGCGGACCTGAAGGCGTTTGTCGAGACCGGCAAGTCCGAGAAATACGAACTGATCCAGATTCTGGGCCGCTGGAATTTCAATTACAACGAGTCCATGGACCAGATTCGCGTCGCCAATCCATCCATGCGGGCGAAACAAATGCAGCTGCTCGGGCTACAGCTCAACGCCGCGTTCTCGGACTCGACGTTCACCGCCGCAACGGACAACCAGGCCTTTATCAAGTCGATCCCGCCACCGCCGGTCTCGCAGCCCGGTCAGCCCGCACAGCCGGCCGTGACCGGTCCGCCCAGAAAGGTGGCCTCCGGAACCTGGTCGGGGAACGGCGGGGTTTACGCAGTCAATTTCACGAGCGTGGACGGACATCCGTTCTACGAAGCGCTCAAGGCACCGGCCAAGGTGCGGTTCCTGAACAACACCATCCTCCTCGAGTTCGGCGAAATCGTAATCGCCTTCAACACTGGAATGTAACAATCCGATTCCGGACCGGTCTCAAAAAATAAAGCAAAAGGGCCCAACCGGCGGTCGGGCCCTTTTGCTTTGGTTGAAACTAAGTGAGTCCTACGGCTGGAAGCGCGCGGGTTGGACCTGATGATAAAACGGTGTGCTGAACAGCGAATCCAACCGGGGTTCCGGATTGGTTCCCGGTCCGGCAATTGGTTCGAGCATGATCCTGGCGTTGGCGAAACTTGTGGGGCTGAAATTGGTTGAGAACATCATGCTGGCGGTGGCGGGAGAATTTCCCGCGTCGGCCAGACTGGACGTTGTTTCCGACTGACCGGACGGCGGTCCGTCGAAAGCGTTGGTCGCAGCGAACAGGACGAACACCGCCGCAACACTGAACGACCAAGAGATCGCCGGTCGCGAGCGGAAGAGCATCAACACCTGCTGCCAGATCCCCGAATGCGTTTCCCACTCTGTCTGGAGGCGGTCGATCACATTATCTGAAAAGCCATTGAAATAGCCCGGCGGTGGGAGCTCATGCCGCTTAAGGGCAAGCAGTTTGCGCAACTTCTCAAACTCTTTGGGGTTGGTTTTCATACGTTACTTCAGGTAGTCCGAGAGAATGGCCTGGAGTTGTTGCCGTGCGTAAAACAACCGTGATCGGACCGTGCCGACATTGCAGTTCATGATTTCGCTGATCTCTTCGTGCGGCACGCCCTGCACATCATGCAGTACCACTACCATTCTGTGGACTTCTGACAGCTTCTGCAGGGCCTCGTTCAACTTTTCCTGAAGCTCGGACAAATTGGCCTCGCGCTGCGGAGTTTTGTGAGAAATCAGGGAGACCAGATCCGGGTCGTTTTCCACATTCCAGTCGGCGTCATTCAGACTCATGTGGTGCCGGTTGCGCCGTTGTTTCAGAAAGTTGATCGTCTGGTTTACCGCAATTCGATAAACCCAGGTATAGAAGCTGGAATCGCCCTTGAAGGATTTGAGAGCCTTGAACGCTTTGATGAACGCTTCCTGAGCCAGATCGTTGGCGTCCTCATGATTGGAAGTCATGTGGTAGAGCGTCGAATAAATACGCTCCTGATAACGCTTTATCAGTTCGTCGTACGCACCAAGGTCGCCCTCCTTCGCGAGCTGAACCCACTTTCGGTCCTCTTCTCTCGGGGAAATCTCCTCGTTGGCCGAGGCGGGCTCAATCGTGAGGGCGGCTTGCCCCAGTCTGGCTGTTGCCGATGTGGACATGATGGTTGCTCAGTCAGGGCTAGTAACCCCAAGACTGGCGGTTTGTTGCGCCAAATAGTCCAAGAGTCGTTCCAAATGATCCAGACTGCCGTCCACCGAAACAAATTCAAGGTGCGCCCGCGCTTGCACCAAGTGTTGCCGCAGAAACTCCTGGGTGCCGGAGAGTCCTTCGTAGGCTTCCATGAGTTGAATCAGTTTTGGAAACTGGGAGGGGTTCCAGTTTAACAGAAGACGCTCGAGTTGTCGGCGATCTGTAGCCGACGCGCGTTCCAATGAAAGGATTATCGGTAACGTTAACTTTCCCTTCGCGAGGTCGGTTCCAAGTGATTTTCCGGCCTGTTCCTCGGTTCCGAACAGATCCAAGCAGTCGTCGTATAATTGATAGGCCGTGCCCAGCGCCAGCCCGTATTCCCGCAACGCATTCCGTTTGTCACCCTTGATGCCGCTCATGTAAGCGCCCAGATCGCAGGACAGACCGAATAGCTCGCCGGTCTTCATCGCGAGCATTTGAAAGTAATCGTCCTTCTTCAGATCAAATTGCAGCCGGCTCTGGGTCTGCAGAATCTCGCCGGAACAAACCCGCTTGGTCGCGCCGGAAACGACCCGGCACACTTCGGGCGTCTCGAAACTCGCCGCCAGCTCCAACGAATGCGCGAATAAACAATCTCCGAGTAGTACCGCCAGCTCGTTGCTCCAACGACTTGCCAGTGTCGGCTGGTTCCGTCGTACCGAGGCTTCGTCCATCACATCGTCGTGGACGAGTGTCGCAAGATGCACCATTTCAATGATGACGGCGGCATTAACGTGGTCGTCGTTCAGTCCGGAGAAGGACCGCCCTGCCAACGCCACAAGCGCCGGGCGCAGTTGTTTCCCCTGATTAGTCAGGGCGTAGCGCGCGTATTCGCGAAGATCCGGGTGAAAGGTTTGAACCTGCTCCTCGAGCCGTTCCGCGACCTGTTTGAGAAACGGCTCCACTGGCTCGACAATTCGCTGCCAAAGGAACGAATTGCGAACGGCTCTGGAAGTCGACTCGATGGCCACTTCCTTGGTTTGCGCTGCCAGCATCGGTCGAAAGGTAGGGGGGGGCATGGGGCAAGTCAAACCGATATCCCCAAGGTAAACGCGTCCACCAGCCTGTTTTACGGGGTGTTTGCTCACCTCAAATACCGGTCCGGGCTCAATAATGTCAGATCAATTGACGGGAGGCGCCCGCCAACAAGCTCGGCAACCAGCCTACCGGATACTGGCCCCATGCTCAAACCCATCATGGCATGACCTGTGGCAATCGTCAGATTGTCGAACAATCGCGACCGGCCAATAAACGGCAACCCGTCCGGCGAACACGGACGCAGCCCGGACCACGGTTCAATACCAGCAAATGTTTCGGGCGGAAAAGCGGCGAAGTATCGCTCCACGCTTTTGGCAATCCCGCGAACTCTGGACAGATTGGTGCCCGGATTGAACCCGGCAATCTCCATCGTTCCGCCAAAACGGAGCGCCCCGCACATCGGCGTGACGGCCAGCCGGGCCTCCGAAAAAATGTAGCTGAGCTTTGGGAGCTGGGCGGGTTTCTGAACCGTCAGACTGTAGCCCTTCCCCGGTTGCATCGGCAGACGAAGGCCAAGTTCTTTGGAGATTGACGGCGACCACGCCCCACCGGCCAGCACAAATTCATCGCCTTCGATCAGGCCGCTGCGCGTGAGCGCCGCGGCGACATTTCCCTTGTTTCGCCTCCAACTCTTCACCTCCGATTCCCACCGAAATATCACCCCGCGCTTTTCCAGCAGCGCTGTCAACTGGCTCATGAACCGCGACGGCGATAGGTGTGCATCTTCCGGAAAGTAAACCGATCCAGCGCTGTTCATATTCACGTCGGGATCCAGTCGTTGGGTGTCCTCGGGCGAGAGCACGTCAGCGGGTATTCGCAACGCCCGGGCCTGGGCAGCCACTTCTGATTCTTCGTGAAGCCGTTCCTCCGTGCGGCACAAAATCACCAGCCCGCGCTTTTCAAAACCGAAGTCCATTTCCGGCATTTGATCGAACTCTTCAAACAACCGCTTGCTGGCGAAATTTAAGTCGCGCAACAACGGCGCTGATCGTTTGACATGTTCGACCGTACAAGAGCGGATGAATTTCATGCCCCAGTCGAACAGCTCCAAATTGATCCTCGGCTTGATGTAAAACGGGCTCTCCGGATTCCACATCATCTTAAATCCCATCGAAACCATCCCCGGCGCTGCGAGCGGAATAAAATGGCTCGGAACGATCAGTCCGGCGTTTCCCATCGAACAACCATCGTACTGTCGTGTTCCGCGTTCCAGCACCACGACTTCGTGTCCCGCTTCACGACAAAACCACGCCGCGCACAGCCCAATCACTCCACCGCCGACAATGACAATTCTTTTCATCGTTTCAAAAAAATGTAGTCGCCGACGTAAGGAGGCTCTACCTAGAACGAATTCCCCAACAATACAAATCGCGTTCATCGAGGATCAACGTCGCTTCGGACGTGATGTGCGCTGTGCCGGTCACCGTCGGGGCAATGATTCCCTTTTCCCGATCCACCCATTTGAACTTCCCGACAAACCGGCTGCCAATGATCGATTCGATGACGTGTTCTTCGCCCTCGGCCAGCTTGCCGTCTGCGGCGAGACAGGCCAGCTTCGCGCTAGTGCCCGTGCCGCACGGGGACCGGTCGTAGGCCTTGCCCGGACAGAGCACGAAGTTCCGGGACAGCCCGTCAACTTCCTGAGCCAGCTCCACGTGATCCACCTTGGGAAAACCTTGTGCGTTCACCGCCTGACGGACCGCCCAACTGAAATCAGTCAACGCCTCGGCATTCTTGAGTGCCAGTTCCATTCCGTGGTTTTCCACGAGAAAAAACCAGTTGCCACCGTAGGCAACGTCGCCGGTGACGGTGGTAGGGCACGTCGCTCCGCGCGCGCTGTTTGAGGGTTTCAGCACAACCTCAACACTTTTCGCTGTCCGATGGCTATTCACGTTTCCAACCGAGACAGAGCCGTCGTCATTCAGCATCGCCATCACGACGCCAACCGGTGTTTCGATCCGATGCTCACCTGGTTGAATGCGTCCCAGATGGGCAAGCGTCACGATCAACCCGATCATTCCGTGACCACACATCCCGAGGTAACCGACGTTGTTAAAGAAGATGACTCCGGCCGCGCACGACTTGTCCGACGGTTCACACAACAATGCACCAACGAGAACATCTGATCCACGCGGTTCGCAGACGATTGCGGATCGATATTGATCAAACCGCTGCCGGAAAACGTTCAGCCGGTCGGCGACCGATCCCACACCCAACTCCGGCCCGCCGGCAACTACCACACGAGTCGGTTCTCCGCCGGTATGCGAATCGACGATCTCAATCAATGGAATTGGTTTATTGGTTTTCTGCATGCGACGAAATGAATTCAATGATTGGTGTGGAATCATCGAGACCGTGTGGATGATGACCGATCCCGGGCTTCCGGATCAATTGAATCGAACCTCCAAGACTGCGATAACGCTCGGCGATGACTCCCGTGTTTTCCTCCCAAGGCACGACATCGTCCGAGTCGCCAAACACGTGGAGCAGTGGCACGCCGGCGTCGGCCAATGGTTTGAGTGAATCCACCGGATTGCCCGGGTAAGCCAGCGCTTCCGCGTTGTCCTTGAAATGGTAGACTTTGAGCACGCGCTCCCAATCCCGGGGGCTTCCCTTGCCCTTGCCAAAACCGCCCGGCCAGCTCTTGAAATCGCATACCGGCGCATCGCCGTAGATGCAGGCCACTTTGTCCGGATTCGCACTCGCCCAGTTGTAACAATAGAGCCCGCCGCGACTCAGCCCCACCAACGCGGCCTTTTTTGCAAAGCCGTGCTTATCGGTCAGTTCCTCGTAAAATGCGTCCCAGTGCTTGACCGCGTCCGGACCGCCCAGCATGTCCGGCACGCTCATGTAAACGATGTGAAAACCGCGGCCCAGTAGAGCAATATCTGGGGCGGGTTTGTGACCAAAAAACTCACCGTGCCAGACCCATGGTTTTCCTGGGGCGGCCTCCTTCGGCACAACCACCAGCACCGGACCGCCATCCACTTCGAAGTCATATCGATCATATCCGTTCCACACCGATTGTTTTCCGGGAAAGGGCAACTTGAGCGCTCGAATCTGCTGATCCAGTTCGGCTGCTTTCACCTGCGCCTCCTTGAACGGAAGGCCTTTGTTCATCCCCGGACGCCGGTGGCCGGTGGTCGTCAACCAGGTGTCCTTCATCATGCGTTGACGTTGTTGGATCAGCTTGAGCAGCGCGTCACCGTTCACGTTTTCCGCGAGCATTGCCTGAGGTCCGTCCATCTCAGCGACGTCATTTGCACCAAGATGCGAGAGTATCTGTTTCGCGAAAATCCAGTGGCCCACTTCTCCGCAATGCACGCCGTCGCCCGCGAGATAGAAGTCCGGATCCAACTGGCGTTGCTCCGCGAGATACCGGTTCATCGGGCCGTGCAAATCCACGACGTCCCAACCATCTTCACGTTTGTCGAGCAACCACTCGGAATAGCGGTCCAGCGTGTTGCCGTAGCCCGGATGACCGCCCTTCACTTCATCAAACGTCGGCGGGGTCACGAGCAATACCTTGGCACCTGCTTTCATGCACTCATCGCGCAGCCACTCGATGCCCTCCCGATACTTTGCGAATCGCTCCTCGCCGAACGGCAGATAAATTCCGTCGTTCATCCCGTAGCAGGCGATGACCATGTCCGGCTTCAACTGCGTGAGCACGCGATCCAGGCGTTCGTGCAGATCCGGTCGCGGAAACTGCCCGCCGGCGTGTCCGTCCTCCGAAAGTCCGCTCACCGTTTCACTCGGCAAACCGACATTGATAAACTCAACCTCGCGATCCGGATACCGGGTCACGAAGTAGGCCTCAATGAATTCCACGTACGCACCGCTGTAGGTAATGCTATCGCCCAGCACGACGACCCGTTTCAGGCCGTCAAACAACGGTGCGGATTCGTCGGATTGTGCTGTTGCCATATGCGCGCCGTTCAACAAAAAAATTCCGGCGACCAACATGTATAAACTTTTCATATTTTCTCGATTCTTCATCCGTGTTTCATCTGTGTTCATCCGTGGCCAAAAGTCAGTCACTATTTCTGCTTGGACGCTTTCGGAAGCTTCGGTCTGCTTGCGATGCCATCGTGAATGATCTTCAGCACGTGTTTGCGTTCGGCGCCCGTCAGCGTCAGTCGTGGTGCCCTCACCCATTCCTTGCCGAGCCCGCACTCTTGCACCGCCAGTTTAATATACTGCACGAATTTGGTGCCCACATCGAGATGGAGCAACGGCGTGAACCACCGGTAAATCTCCCGCGCCTTGTCCCATTCACCGGCACGCGTGAGTTCCCAGAAGTACTGGTTCTCCGCCGGGAAAGCGATGCCGCTTCCAGCCACCCACCCGTCGATCCCGAGAATGCTGGCTTCGAGCGCGAGGTTGTCCACGCCGGTGAAAATCGCGAACCGGTCGCCGCACGCGTTGTGGATGTCCGTGATGCGCCGGACGTCGCCCGAGCTTTCCTTGAGCGCGACAAAATTTTTGATCTTCCCCAGCTCGGCGAACATCTCCGGCGTGATGTCGTTCGCGTAACTGATCGGGTTGTTGTAGAGCATCATCGGTAACCCGGATGCTTTCGCCACGGTTTTGAAATGCGTGAGGGTCTCGCGCACGTCGCCTTTGTAAAGCATCGCGGGCATGAGCATCACGCCGTCCGCACCCATCGTTTCCATGTCGCGCACGTATTGCACTGCCGCGCCCGTGCTCGACTCCGCAACGCCGCTCAAGATCGGCACCCGCCCGTAGCTGACTTCCAACGCGCACTGCACGACCGCACGTTTTTCTTCGGGCAACATCGGCTGGTTTTCGCCGAGCGAACCGAGCATGACGAATCCGTTCACGCCGGACTCGATCAGTACGTTGAGGTGGTTTGCCGTCGCGTCGAAATCGATCGAGCCGTCGCGTTTCATCTGGGTCGTGATCGCCGGGAACACGCCCTGCCAGTATGGTTTTTGTTTCATAAGTTCTTTTTTACCGCAGACCGGAACGTCCCGCTCGCAACACAGCTGAAACAGGGGGGGACCAGCGTTGTCGCTATCCTCTGTTTCGATCGCAGCCGGTTATTTATTTCGGGAGCCATAGGGGCTAAGTTCTAAAAACCCTCAATGATTTTTCGTTCAACGGTGGCATCGAGTCTGCCGATTTGGGTTCTACGCAATATTCGGACAGTGCATCAAGGATCAGCGCGACAGGTTCGTGATTGCGATAGGAAACCAGGAGGAGGTTCGTCAGTCGGATCCAAACAGCACACAAGGAATCAAAGCCGGTTACTCCGAACAGAAATGTATCTGACAGCGCAAATTGCCCGGACTCAGAGTGGCGCAACTTGGATTCTGAAGTAATCGTCTGCATTGCCCACCTCAACATTTCCGGCTCATCTCCCCGACAGGCGGCGAGCAGAGTCAAACCGTAGGCCCACCAAGGAACAAACTCGCCCATCCATGTTGGGTCTGCACCGCACAATTGAAAGCTGCTTTCAAATGCCGGTTTGAGCAGGAAAAGAAGACGTTTGTCTTGCAAATAAATTGTATCCGACAGGAGACGAACCAACGGATAGTTCAGATCAAAGACAACTTCTTTGCGACGACAGGTAATCAACTGCAAAGCGACACTGTTGGTGAAACAGCGAAACCTTAGAAAGTCCTCCGTGTAGTCGCTGTCGTTCCGCATGGTCATCCCCACTGTTTCTGAAATCTCAAAATTGCTGGCCTCCGGGATCTGACCTTTCGCCAAAATTCTGCTCCATTCACGAACGTACGTTTTGTACCCCGGATCACCCGGGCAATGTTGCGCCACAACCTGCTCGTTCACATGCTTGCAACAGTACCCAAACAAGTCCTGAAAACTTTCGGGAACCTTGTCGGTCATCGGACTGCATTGATCTGTGTTCAATCCGTGTTTCATCCGTGGCCCTATTATTCGGATTTCAAATGTCCTTCAAAAAAGTCCGCGCGCAGTTTGCGGCCGAAGTCGCTTTCGGCCGACCCGTGACCCGCACCGATCATCGGCATGAACTCGAATGACTTGCCAGCTTTCTGCAACGCGCCGACGACCTGATAGGTGCTTGAAGGATCCACGTTCTTGTCGAGTTCACCGACCGTGAGCAACAGCGCGCCGCCAAGTTTGTGGGCATCTTCCACGTTCGAGCTTTTCACGTAGCTTCCGTCGCCGGGCAGGCCCATCCACGCCTCGTTCCACCAGATCTTGTCCATCCGATTGTCATGGCAACCGCAGTCCGCAGCGGCGGCTTTGTAGAAGTCTGAATAATCAAGAACCGCCCGCATCGCGTTCTGGCCACCCGCCGATCCGCCGTAAACGCCCACACGAGAAATGTCCATCCACGGCCGCGTCGACGCAGCGGATTTCATCCACGCGATCCGATCAGGATACCCCGCATCCTTGATGTTCTTCCACGCGATGTCATGGAACTTCTTCCCACGCCAGTTTGTGCCCATGCCGTCGATCTGCACGACGATGAATCCGCGATCTGCGATTTCCTGTTGGTGCCGGTAGTTTGCCCGGAACGACTTCGGAACAAAAGCACCGTGCGGTCCGGCGTAGATGTTTTCGATGACCGGATATCGTTTGGTCGGATCGAAATCCTTCGGGAAATGAATGATGCCAAAAATATCCGTTTCACCATCGCGTCCTTTGGCGACGAAGCGTTCGGGAAAGCGATAACCAGCGGCCGCGATCTCTCCCGCGTCCGCATTATCCAGCCGACAGACCAGCGAACCGTTCTTCGCATTGCGAAGTTCGTGCGACGGCGGTTGATCAACCCGCGACCACGTGTCGATGAAGAACCGACCGTCCGGCGACCACTGCACCGAGTGCGTGCCGTTGGCCTGCGTCACACTGGTAGTAAACGACGTAAGGAGGTTCTGACTGGCTGGAGCCTCCTCGCGTCGGCTGCCATCACCGTCTAAACTCACACGGCACAGGTGCTCGAAGTAGGGATCCTGCCCTTCATGAATTCCCATCGCCCAAAACCAAACAACCCCTTCCGTCTCATCCACCCGCTCGACACGACGAACCAACCACTTGCCATCGGTCAGCTGCCGTTTTAGATCGCCGGTCTTCGCATCAAACAGGTAAAGATGATTCCAGCCATCGCGCTCGGACATCCACAGAATTTCGCCGCGGTCCTCAAGAATGTTCAGATACATCTTCTGCGAATAATCGATGAACGTATTGGACGTTTCCTCAATCAAAACACGGGTGGTAAGGAGGTTCTGACTTGGTTCGGCAGTTCCCGCTGTGCGTAGCGCATTAGTTTGAGCCTCCTCACGTCGGCGACTACCTAGGTCAGGCTCCAGATCCACCGCCACCATCCGCAAGACCTGATGGCCTCTTTGATTGAAAAGGAAGGTCACGCGCCGGGAATCAGCCGCCCATTCAAACCGGCCGACGTCCCACGGGTTTTGCAGGACCGATTGATCAACCGGCAGTTCCGCGCCGACCTCGACGTCGAACAAACGCACGGTCGATTGCGGGATGAGATCTCCCGGCTTGATGTAGGGATGCGTCTCCACCTTCGGCTGCAGCTGATCGCCCGGCGAGGAAGCCACCAACGTGACGCGTGGTTCGGACACAACGGTGGTCTGCAGGGCTACCACAAATTTCGAGTCCGGCGACCAGAACACTTCCGGCAGCGAATCCGGGTAGTCCGGCTTGTTGAAGTTCATGCCGATCGCGCGATCGCGAATAGCATCGCGATGGAAGGAATTGGTCGGGCTGGCGTCGGCAGAAAACTGTTTCTCCGCGCCACCCGCGACGCGGCGCAGCCAGAGGTTGTCGTTTCGAACGAACGCATCCCATTCGCCGCTCGGCGATTTCACCGAAGTGGCATTCTCCTCAACGCCACGGCGGCGGTTCTCGCGCAGACGCGGTTTTGTCGCCTTGCCGTCAATGATTGCGATTTCTTCCTGCGCACGGGCGACGAACAACGCGAGGGCATCGCCGGCGTCATCGGCGATCAGCCAGACATGATTTTCAAACGTGTGCTGCGTGCGACTCTGCCCAGGCTGAATGTCGCCATAAGGCTGGCGGTTGCCGCTGGTGTCCATCCAGAAAAGTTTCACCGTCTCTTTGAGCTGGTTCTCAAAGACGATGCCCGATTCCGTGCCACCGTTTCGTGACGGACGGATAAACTCTTGAGGCTCCAAACTCGAAGCGTCCTCCGACGAATTCTCGATGGGAGTGAGGTTGCCGCTCGCGAGGTCGAACCGCCATGACTTGCCGCGACCGAGAAGCGTGATGGCCGTGCCGTCCGAACTAAACTCAATTTCTTGCACGGGCAGTTGATTGGCTTTGTCTCCGCCGCCAATCTGTTTGGCGACGGAGACGTGATCGAACGCCGGCTCACGCGTTCCCACCGTGGCATCGACGAGGATGAATTCCCGCGTGTCGCCGGGATTGTCGTTGCGATACCAGAAGCGGGAATTCTCTGCGAACCAATGCGGTTCAATGCGGTCGCGATAGACCTTGGGAGCGGACTGAACGCTCCGATCGCCGAACACAGACAACAAACAGCACAGCCCAATCAAGCGAACAACCAGGACGAGTGAATGGTAGGGACCGTCGCTCCGCGCAGTCCGTTGAACAACCGAAACGTACGAATGGTTACTAAAGCTGATCAAGTCTGGTCCGCCGGCCAAGCCTTTCTGCGGCGCGCGCGGAGCGACACGCCCTACCAGTTTACTCCCCATAAAACCTCCAAGTCGTTTGAAAGTCTTTGTCCAATTCCTGATTCGTCAGGCTCGCGCGGATCATTTCTATCGGGATTGAGTTCTCCACAAGAATTGCGTCGTGGAATTGTTTGTTGGTCATCTCGCCGGACTCGACCAGTTCTTTGTGCAACGCGCGGATCTGCAATCCGCCGAGCATATAGGCGGCCTGATACACGGGACTGTAATCGCCCGCAACGGAACGCCGGACTTCAGCGGTGGCGTTGCGTCGCTCGTGCCCAACACGCTCCACCAGGTAATCAATCGCTTCCTGCGCGGTCATTTCGCCCAGTTGATATTTCAGTGAGAAGATGATCCGCGCGCAACGGTGCGATCGCCAGAACAGCATGCCCACCCGGTCCTCGGCAGACTGCTGAAACTCAATATCCCAAAGCAACATCTCCCAGTAGAGCGCCCAGCCTTCAACGAGAAACGGCGTGCGAAACACTGACCGATAGGTGTTGTAACGCTGCGACATGAAACCCTGCAGATGATGACCGGGGATCAACTCGTGATGCACTGTCGCGCGGCTGAAATGAATGTTGTTCCCGCGCATTCCCATCAGTTTGTCCTCGTGGCTCATGGTATCGGTCGGATAACTCACAGAAATCACTTCGCCGCCGGTGAAGTAGGGGTTCACCTTCTGCCGCTCCGGCGACATCATTTCCATCCTCCACGATTCCTTGGCCAGTGCGGGAATGGTCAGCAGATCTCGTTCTTCCAGAAAGTTTACGGACTCCTCGGCCAGTTGTTTAATCAACTGCGGCTGGTCTCCCGGTTCCACGTGCAACTGACTCACATGATCCAGCGCTTTTTGCCAGTCGCCGTCGAAGCCGAGATCGTCCGCAGCCCGTTTCATTTCAATCTCGCACCAGACAAATTCCGCCTCCGCGATCCGGATCAACTCCTCCGGCGTGTAAGGAATCATTTCGGCGCGGAGATAATCGATCAACGCTTCGCGGCCAATCGGATCGCCGATCACGGGATCGTCTTCTCCCTTCTTGTACTCGGCGATCTTCTCGCGCAGGAACCAGGCGTAGTCTTCAAGCGCCTTGTCTGCAGCCGCGAAGGGTTCCTTCAGCCACCAGGTGAACGACGGGTGGTAGTCGGCGTAGAAGCGGTTCCAGTCTCCCAACGCGCGGCGCAACTCGTCGACCGCCATTGCGGCACGTCGTCCGACGACGGCGGTTGGGGCATCGCCCTCCTTGATTTGCTCTTCAACTGTTTCGCGAGCGGCCTTGATCTGGTTCGGAATTTTCGCGACCAGTGCTGCACTCTCGCGGGGCTCTTGAGGCATCAGCAGACGACGATTCTCTTCCAACTCAACGACCGCGCCGGCGAACGGAATCAGGTCGGAAATTTCGTCCGTCTTTATCGAGGCATTTTCGAGTTCGCGAAGCTGGAACTTCAGATGATTGCGAAACAGCAGCCAGTCGATGCGACCGGTCTGGTCCAGCAAATCGAAGTCGACCCGATCCAGCGCGACGAGATTCTCTTCAAACAATCGCTGGAATCGCGCGGTGTGGCCGGGCGACAGATCAATGCTGTAGAGCCTTTCGAGCGCGCCCCGATCCTGACGAAACCGGTCGATCATGCCGCGCATGGTGCTGACCGACGGATCGACAGGGGCAGCCGCCCACAATGAAGCCATTGCGGAGAGCAGCGCGATCGTGAGCAAAAGGGGCAATCGTTTCATACGTGGTTGTGGCAGCCGAGGCTTCTGTTCTAGGAAGAAAACGAATCGTTGACCAGACTGAAGAAAAAGGGGCCCCGCATTTCTCACGGATAAATGCAACACAGGGCCTCAATCCGCACTCCGGTCCGAGGACCGGAGTGATATGCCTCCGACAACCTCCCCGACCAGATCCGCGCGGTTTCAATCCGCACTCCGGTCCGAGGACCGGAGTGATGCAAGGCCACTCCCGCATCGAATCGGATCGGCTGTTTCAATCCGCACTCCGGTCCGAGGACCGGAGTGATCAGCGCAGTGTCGGCAACCACCGCAGTGGGTGACGTTTCAATCCGCACTCCGGTCCGAGGACCGGAGTGATCACTTTGAATACAAACAACTCCGCGTCCGCGAAATGTTTCAATCCGCACTCCGGTCCGAGGACCGGAGTGATAATGTGAATCGCGCGGCCGCTACCCTCATATGGGGTTTCAATCCGCACTCCGGTCCGAGGACCGGAGTGATCTCACCCGCCCGGGTGATCCGGACCTTTAAGTTTGTTTCAATCCGCACTCCGGTCCGAGGACCGGAGTGATAAACACGGTTGCAAACGAGATACGAATCACAGACGTTTCAATCCGCACTCCGGTCCGAGGACCGGAGTGATCCCGCCGCGACCGTTACCGGGACGCTGGTTGACGTGTTTCAATCCGCACTCCGGTCCGAGGACCGGAGTGATGGCACGACGGACCAGGCTGGAACCGACATCGGCTGTTTCAATCCGCACTCCGGTCCGAGGACCGGAGTGATTTGACGCATCCAAGTAAGGGACAGTCGAAGCGGTGTTTCAATCCGCACTCCGGTCCGAGGACCGGAGTGATCCTGCCAGTTAATTAGACCACCGACGACGGTTGCTGTTTCAATCCGCACTCCGGTCCGAGGACCGGAGTGATTGGTTGATATTTCGGCAGGCGCTGGGATTTATGCAGTTTCAATCCGCACTCCGGTCCGAGGACCGGAGTGATACCAACTTTCCGATCACCAACCCGATGGTCGACGAGTTTCAATCCGCACTCCGGTCCGAGGACCGGAGTGATTTGAATCAACCACGCTTCCGCCGCGCGGTCCAAAGGTTTCAATCCGCACTCCGGTCCGAGGACCGGAGTGATCCCGTGACAGTTCTGGGTGACATCTGGACTATGGGTTTCAATCCGCACTCCGGTCCGAGGACCGGAGTGATCTCGATTCCTGAAAGAGCCATACGAAATCATAAGTTTCAATCCGCACTCCGGTCCGAGGACCGGAGTGATTCTCCAGGGTCGATCGGGGGAACTCCCTCGTTGCTGTTTCAATCCGCACTCCGGTCCGAGGACCGGAGTGATGCTATTCAATACTAGGTTCATCCGTGTTTTCTTGTTTCAATCCGCACTCCGGTCCGAGGACCGGAGTGATGGTTCCTCAGGAGCTTATCAGCGCGACGATCGTTGTTTCAATCCGCACTCCGGTCCGAGGACCGGAGTGATAAGTCAACGACCAGCTGGACAGTATCTTTCTCCTGTTTCAATCCGCACTCCGGTCCGAGGACCGGAGTGATCTGGGTGGCCATCGATGACGTCACTTACGTAAGGTGTTTCAATCCGCACTCCGGTCCGAGGACCGGAGTGATCGCCGCTGGCGCCCACCACGTCCGCATTATCACTGTTTCAATCCGCACTCCGGTCCGAGGACCGGAGTGATTCGCTGTGATCGCCAGCGGGCTGGCAACCGTAGAGTTTCAATCCGCACTCCGGTCCGAGGACCGGAGTGATCTCAATCAAAACGCCACTCAAAACGCAACTCGTTGTTTCAATCCGCACTCCGGTCCGAGGACCGGAGTGATCCGATCGACATTGCTTGGATTCCCTGCGCCAAAAGTTTCAATCCGCACTCCGGTCCGAGGACCGGAGTGATTTGTTAGGGTCCCGAGCGCTGAAAGAGGTTGTGACGTTTCAATCCGCACTCCGGTCCGAGGACCGGAGTGATATGAATGCGCTTTGCTGAGTGTTGCGTATGGGTCGTTTCAATCCGCACTCCGGTCCGAGGACCGGAGTGATGCTTGTTATCCGTCACTGCTGCGGATGCGTGATTGTTGTTTCAATCCGCACTCCGGTCCGAGGACCGGAGTGATGGAATTCGGCGTCAACACCGGCCCGCGAATGG
>JBDNGP010000119.1:0-4886 GCA_041689265.1 Verrucomicrobiota bacterium | reverse complement strand
TTCTGGGTCAGCCACTCGAAAACGATCTTCACATCGTCGCCGGTTTTGATGACGCCACCGGCGATCGGCGGAGACGGCGGCGTGATGCCGAAGTCGGTCATCTTTGTGTCGAGTTCGCCCTTCACTTTCATCACATTATCGTCGCCCTTTTCCATGGTCACTGGGAACTTCACTTCCTTCGTCACGCCCGCGACGGAGAGGTCGCCGGTCGCCTTGAATTTCATACCGCCTTCGGCGATCAGTTCCTTCAATTTGAAATCGATGCGCTTGTGTTCGTCCGACTTCATGGCGGCGTGCATCACGTCGTCCATCGCCTTCTTGTCACTTTTGATTGAGCGGACGGAGATCATTGATTCACCCTTGGCGTCCACTTTTCCAGGCTTGTCGAGATTGCCGTTGAATTCCATCGAGCCGCCGATCAGCTTTGATTCAACGGTCCAGTCGTGAATGGTGGAGGTTCCCGAAATGGTGACGGAACTGCCGGGCTTCCCTTTGTAAGTGACCGTTTCCGCCAGCGCCGGGGCGGCGCAAATCAAAGCCGCCGCCAACAGGGAGATGTTTCGAATGTGTTTCATAATTCTTTGGATCTGTCTTCGCGTCTGTTCAGTTGGACTCCGTTACCGGTCAGCCCAATTCAAACCACTCGGGCTTGAGTTCAATTCGTTTCTTCGACTGGATGGCTTCGTTCGCCTTGATGACGAGGGCCGTCGATTCGAAGGCGTCCTTGAATCCGGCCGCCGGGAGACGGGTGGAAGCCACGTCTTTCAGGTATTCCACCAACGCTTCATTGTCGTCGCCGAAGGTCTCGGTAAAGTCTTCCACGGCCGCCTTGTGATTGTAGGTGTTCGAAACGAATGCTTCCAACGCATAGAACAACGGCGTGCTCGCGTAAGGAGATGCGTCCTGAGGTTTGTCCTGCAACGCGGTCTGCTTGGTGGCATTGGCCACGAGTGCGACGCCGACTTCCTTGTAGAACGTGTCTTTTCGCGCATAGACTTCCCAGCCAAGCAACGGGGCATCCACTTCTTTGAACATCCAGGCCTTGTTCTCGCGCACCATCAACGCGGCGGAGGTGCCGTAATACATCTCGTAATCCGAATCGAACGAGTTCGCGAGCGTGCCGTCATACACCATCGTCGATCCGTCATCGTATTCAAACACGGCCTGGACAGTGTCGTCCACGTTGCGACCGTCCTTCCACTCGATGATCGAACCAAACCCGGTCACCGCGACAGGACGTTTGAGCCTGAACCAGTTTGCGATGTCGAGCTGGTGAATGCCCAACTCGCCGACGAGCCCGGTCGATGTGGCCGCGTCGAGACGCCAGTTGATGAGCTTCTCCTGTTCGGCATTGGAGGATGCGCGACGCCAGCTTTGTTTCTTGTGATACTGGGCACGGGAGGTGACGGTCTTTCCCCAAGAACCCGTGCGGATGAAATCAATGAGGAAATGTCGCTGCGGATCGGACCGGTAGTTGAGACCGGCCTGGAAATAAGTTCGCGGAGCACGCTTTGCGGCCAATGCGATCGCCCGGGCGTCCTCGATGGAACCGGCGAGCGGCGCTTCGCAATAAACGTGTTTGCCCGCTGCAATCGCATCCAACGTGATCTGACGATGCAGGTACGTCGGCGTGGCGACGATCACCGCTTCGACATTCTCGTCCGCCAGCAACTGCTTGTAATCCTCGTAAGTCTTGGCGTCCGGCGCGGCCTTGCCGGCCCGGCGCAGATAGGCGGGATAGATGTCACAGATCGCAACGACCGGCGCATTGGGGAGCTGGCCAAGGGTACTGATGATATCACGACCCCAAGCGCCACAGCCGATGACGCCGATCTTCACCGGCGGACTGGTCGCGCGTTTCTTCTCCACGGAATCCTGGCCCCGCGCCTGGTTGGAGGGAACCAGAACCGTGCTTCCCAGCAGCATCATCAGTGTGCTCATCGAAGCGCCTTTGATAAAATCACGGCGGTCCACATCTTCAGCCGATAACGGCTTCAATAAATCATTGTTCATGGGCAATTAAACAGGGGTTAAGACGCGGCAACCGTCACTTGGGAGCCGGTTTTAGTCAAGGTGCTAAGCGGCAGGACGGGGCGAACAAGGCGGATCCGTTGGTGCCCCCCGGATTGCGGAGTGGTCCGGAGCAGGCGGTGCAAGGTGCCGGGGTGCTGCCAGCCCCCGGTCCCCAGCAATGTCGTGGCCGCAACCTTTCCGGCAAGGCCGAAGTTCGGCTTCCGTTCCGGAAACACCTTGTCCCCGGAGCGCCAGCCGCCATCGCCGTTGTTTGGGGGCAATGGCAGGATGCGCACGGGGACGAACATGAATCCGCACCGACGCACTATTCCTTCAACTCCTTGATTCGCAAGTTGCGGAAAGCGACTGGTCCGTGGTCGCCTTGCAGGAACAGGCTGCCCGGCTCGTTCACGTTGATGTCGAGCTCGCTGCCGGTCGCACGTTCCACGACTGCATTATCGATGACTTCCACCCCGTTGAGAATGACCGTCACGCGATCCCCGATCATCGAGGCTTCGACCGTCTGCCATTCGCCCGCGGGACGCGAAACGTTCCGGGAAGTGGCGGTGTGCTGATAAACGGAACCGTTTCCGCCAAGCGAGGGCTTGCCGGACTTCGCATCATCCGTGATCTGAATTTCATGACGGCCACGCAAATAAAATCCGGAATTGCTGCCCTCGGGAATCATGTAGTCGTAGCGCACCACGAAGTTCCAATACTTCTTGTCCGTGACGAGGTCGACACCGTGCGGGCGGACGCCGTCTTTACCTTTCGGCAGTTTGTTCACCAACATCCCGTTCTCAGCACTCCAGGAGCGCGGGCCGTCCGGGTTGCGCAGATGCCAGCCGTCGAGATTCTTGCCGTTGAACAGCGGCTTGAATCCGTCGCGCGAATCATCCCGGCTCACCTTGTATTTCAAATCCTGCGGTTTGCCGCTGCCATCGGCCTCGTTCAGCGCCCAAAGAATTCCGTTGAGAATATGTTCCTGATACGCCTTCGCGACCTCGGGAGAATTCTTGCGTTCGCCATCCGTCCAGTTCGGATCCCACATGTCTTCGCGGTGGCCCAATGAGGTGTAGAACATCCGGCCCTTTCCGTAGTCGCGGCAATAGGCGATCGGGTAGTAGCCGGGATCTTTGGTATTCGGATGTTTGTCCAGATCGAGAAGCGAATGAACGGCGTCCCGATCGTGGTTCTTCAAAATGTAAATCTCATCGAACACCACCAGCGACTCTCCGAGATGCGCGGTTGCGGCGTGTTCCGGATCTTCGTTCAGGCACTCGACCAGGGCCTGGGAACCGTGGGTGAGAAACTCGCCGTTGATCATCTTGGTGTAGCCGGAAACCTCGTCGCCGCCCGCGTGAAACGTATCGGTCGCCGAGTGCATGCCGATGAAAGCGTGCCCCTCCTTGATCCAGGCGAGAAACGCGTCCACATCCGGAATCGGGAGCGTGCCCGTCGTGTTGGCGAAAATCACACCATCATAATTTTCCAACGCGGACGGACTCATCTTCGCCGCGAGCACTTCACGAATCGCCTGATCGATTTTGGCGGCGTCAGGCTTGCCGTCGGCACCGGCGTACAGCGGATCATTTGGTTCCACCGCAGCATAATCGACCGTGAATTTCCCGGTGCGATAGGCCAGTTCGCCGATAATTCTTTCAGCTGTCGGAATGGAGCTGTGACGGAAACCCTTGGTGATGGTGACCACCAGCAGTTTCTTGGGTTCAGCGAACGCCGACCACGACAGTCCGACGATGAGGAGGCTTAGGAGCAGTTTTTTCATAGGGTTGAAATGTGACGCCGACGAACGCGCCGTCCGGGCTTGGACGCAACTCGCGGGAATGGGTTTCAAATAAATATAAAACGCGCGGGAGGCAAGAACCGATTCGAGCGGTCGGGTAACGTGGCCCGGTCCGCGCGAAAAGGTGGGGCGAGTTCTCCGAACGAGCCTTGGGATTTCTTGGAGCCTGTCTGAAAACTCCGGAGCGCGGATGGGTCGTTCTCGACCAGCCGCAGCGGGCAACTAATTTCATCGACTTTTGGATTGGCGGGGCTGGCTGCGGCTGGTCTTCGACACAGCCGCGCTCCATTTTCCCGGGCTTTGTTTACGAACGGACGGGAACGTGACCTCGGGAGCGTCTCGCGCGCCCGAGGTTCGCCCGGAGAGCTCACCCCATCTGGCATCACGACGGCATGGCCTTGGGGCCTGAATCTGGAATTTAGAATGGCCACACCACTGCGGCTGGACGGCGCTGCCTTTTGGCAGCCCGTCAGGGAGAAAGAAATCATCGGCATCGCATCCCGGATTCTTTCGCCTCTGCGGGCGGGTGACCGGGCGACGGAGTTCGGGCAACGCCGCCGCCAGTTGGGAATCAAGGGAGTGACGTTGCACAGCTACAGATGCGCGTGGGCCGAGCGGGCGAAGGTGGCCGGATACCCCGAACGATTCGCCCAAGAAGCTCTGGGCCAAAACAGCAAGGCCGTGCATCGGGCTTACGCGAAGAGGGCGTTGATGAAGATTCCCTCGCTACAGGGTTACGAAGAAGGTTCTGGAAAAGGTTAACGCTAAGAGAATCGACTTTGATGGAGCATCAGCGAAATCATGGTCCGATTACTCCGATTGTTCGTTCTTCGATCTATCGCACCAGAAGTTTTCATCAGGGCGTTGAAGACGCCTTTATGGGTTCACTTGCTACAGATATAAAATCTTCAAAATACCAGTTATTCGTTGTGATCTGTACTGGAAAAAATGGACAGGGGATTCTCTTAGAAAGAGAATTGAAAAATGAAGCGACGACGACATAGCCAGGAATTCAAGAAAGAGGCGGTTCGTTACATGGTCATGGAAGGGGAGAGCGCGCCCTCGGTGG
>JBDNGP010000118.1:0-6694 GCA_041689265.1 Verrucomicrobiota bacterium | reverse complement strand
CATCTTCGATTACATCGAGTGCTTCTATAATGCACAGCGGATCCACACCCGTCTTGGCGGCCTTTCTCCCGTTGACTTCAAACTCCAAAACAACTAACCAAATGAACCAACTTCTCCGTCCGTTTTTTCGAAGCAATCCCAGCACAATCTTGTCTCAAAAGATGAAAGAGAAACGACAGCCCCCGGGATTAATTTGCTCGCGAGAGCATGAATAGCTCGAAACCGATACCTTGTTCAGGGCTTTTGAACTTCCATCCTGTAAAAGATCAACGGCGATGGGCTGGTCGTGGAGTTCGTGTAGCTTCGTACTGACGATGGTAACGCCGAAGCCGATGGCAGCGGGGTGAATCCCTGGTCGATGTTGGCGCTCTGCATTACCGTGTAGACGCGGTTGGTCACCGGATTCCACTCTAACACCCACGTGTTTGGTTGCGTGCCCGGCGTGACGGAAAGCCGGAACTGGCTTTCCGGATCAAAGGGATCCAGTCCGGCGATGTAAGACTGCCAAAAGGGTATACCATTCGTTCCAATCACCATCTCCGCCGCGTCGAAATCACTCGTCTGACCGAACTGTGCCAGCCACCAATATGGCGTTGCATAATTTGTCGTGACCAGCTCGCGAAATTCCGCCCGCAGACTGACGTTCGAGTTCATTGCTACTGTTGTCGGATTGTTTGTCCCGGGAAAATCTCCTGACCACTGCACGAATTTAAAATAAGTGTTTGGCCCCGCCGTCACCTGGACCGAAGACCCGACGGGATATGTTCCTTCAGCGGGATCGACATTTCCCCAGTCAGCGTGGTTGCTGGTTACCGTCAGGATGTTGTCCAGAGTGGAATCTTGCTCCGTCGCCGTCAGATTCACCGTTGCCAATCCGTCCGACCGAAGCTCGAATGTCGTGGTTCCATTCAGTTGATCGGCGTCCGCCAGCGACCGGAAGACGACGGAGACCGGGGTGGACCAATTGATCGATGTGAAGACGTTCGTAGCACCGCTTTCAATCACGATGTCGGCGTCACCTTCAGCCGGAACCACGGTCATGGTTACGTCTGCTGAAGGCTGCTCCGCCAGCCTCACACCGACAGTTGCGGTGGAGCCCTCGGGGACATCGAGCACAGTCGGGCTTGCGAGTAATAATTGCTGTGATTTCGCGATTGCCACGGTGAACTGGCCCATGACCGTTTCATCGAAATAGTTGCCTGCTGTGTCTGCCACTTCCGCAGCGCGCAGGGTCACGTCGTAAACCCCGTTGTCCGCTGTCGCCCAGGTCCCATTCGGCGCGGGTGCGGAATAAGCTGCAATCCGGGGGCTGCCGTTATTCGGCACATCCACCCCTGCAAACGCGACTACATTGGAGTATCCGTTGGGTCCCGTGACCAGCATGTCCCCATCTCCCAAGGTCGCCACATTCACAGCCACATTGTCGCTATAGGTGACGGCGATTTCATGCCCGGGAGATCCGCCAGTCGTAATGTTGGCGACGTTCAACACGGCTCCGGGCGGAACGGTATCCAAGTTGCCGTCGCCAAATATCTCCACGTCATCGAGGTTCCACCCAATCTCATTCTGGGCGGGTCCGGAGCCGAGCCCCCAGCGCAATTGTACCGTCGGACTGCCGACAGCAAAGGTCGGCAGAGCGTATTGAACCTCCTGCCAGGCGCTGTCCGAAACGGTTTTTGTGGTCGTCCAGACATCCACCCACGTCGTGCCATTGGTGGAAACCTGTATGGTGGCGGTGTCGCCGTTCTTCAGTTTGAGCCACCGCCTAAAGCGCAAGGTTGCCGATTCCACACTCGAACAGTCGATGGCAGGTGTGGTGGCGTAGATGGTAGTCAATCGATTCTCATAGTTGCCTCCGAGATTATAGGCGATCACCTGGTTGCCAGTAAACCCTCCCGCTGGGCCTCCAGACGAGTAGCTTGGCGCGCCATACTGCCAGAGCGGTTGAAGGGTCCATCCGGGATTCGTGTCCATCCCGGCGAAATAGATGAGTCTCGGGACAACTACGTTGAACTGACCGAGCGGGCCTGCAGGAACCGATGCCCCTTCAATGTCACTGACTTGACCGGCTTCCATGTTTAGCGTGTAAGTGCCATTGTCCGCTTCCGTCCAGATTGGTCCGGCGGGTGGATCAATCTCGTAAGTGGCGACAATCGGTGTCGAGTTTGCTGTCGAGTTTTTCACCACCAGTCGTGCCAGCTGTGAATAACCGGTCGGCCCGGTAACAAGAACATCCGCGCCATCAATCGTCGCCGACGCCACAGCTGCATTATCCGAATACGTCACCGTGAACTGGCTGGGCCCCTGACCGGGAAGCGAGATGTCAGCAATGCTGAGTTCGGCACCCGGTGGAATCGCCAAGCCGGACGGGACGACGTAACCGGATACAAAATATTGACCGACGCTTCCGTAAGCGGTGTAACCGGTCGGCGAAGAACTGAGTGGAGTGCCGGGGCCGGTGTTCTTCACATGCAGATAATAAACGCCCTCTGGTAGATTTTTTTGGATGCCTGCCAAGGTTTCCCCGGCGGCATTGTCCGTGAGGATGAGCACGTCGTTGGAATCGTACAGTTCGAGGAGTATGTCCAGATTCCCGCCTCGCGTCCGACCTGAAGGAGACACCCACGGAGCAACCGACAGGTTCACCGGACCGGTTCCGGTCGCGAATGAGAAAACGTCCACGTCCGCATTTGTCTCCAACCCTCCCTTGTTCGCCGGATTGGAGTTGCCCGGATCGTTTTCCGGAGTGGTGGACACCACGTTCGTTCCTCCGGCTATGACCAATGCCGTGGCGGTGGACTTGGTATTTCCGTGATCATCCGTTCTGTACGACAGCTTGCCGGCAATCGTTGCAAGATCATCCTGCGTGTTGTTTGCCAGGTAATACTCGCCCTTGGACCATTGGCTGACGTTCCGATTATAGCCGGTGCCCATCAACGGTCCCCACGAGGTGTTCCCACTGCCGTGGCCACCGTAATACTCGCTCCCGCTCGTCGTCCCATCGTGGCTGAGACCCAAGTTGTGACCGATCTCGTGAGATGCGGCTTCAGCAATATATGATTCGTCTCCGGCGAGATTGTTGGAATAGATCCATGCCGGTCGGTAGTTTGAATAGGACGCGCTCCCAAATACGCCCACGTACGCGACCCCACCCGACGTGGAAGCGGGATTGGCCAGTCCATTGGCATCGGTGTTTCGCGTGATTAAGGCGTGAGCAGTGCGGTTCCCAAATATGGCGGGCCTTTCCGTCGTGACGTCGATGTTGAACGGTGCGTAATCCTCAGCCACCCGCTGCCAGATCCGTCTGATCGCCAGTTGCTCCCCATCACTGAAAGTTGAGAAATCGGAGTCGGAACTGAAGGCCACCGCGGAGATTACCGTCCGGCCAAGAGAGGTGTTCCACGCGGTGCCGATGATGTCCTCTCCAGAAAAATTCAGAAATAACACATTCGCTGCCCCGGGTCGGCTGTGGAAAATCAGGCCCGTCGGAAAAGGCGACACGGGAACGGCCGCCCCGGCGACGGCAGGATCCGAAGCTGGCTCAGTGTCGGCGCTAGGAGCGTTGAATGCCAACTGGTCCGCGTAATAGATGCCGCCTGAGGCATCCACCTGAAGGGAATTGAGGTCAAGTTCTGTAAAATGGAAATTACCCAACCACGCCGCGGCGCGGTCTCGGGCGGGACCGGGTAATCTTTCGATCTGCGAGCGCAATCGACTGACCGGCAGGTCCGACAGTTGAATTGGGGTGCCAGGCGGAAACTGGCGTGCTGGCGAGGGTTGCTGAGCCATTGTCACCGTGGCCAGACTGAGTAAGATCAGCAGGAGTGCATACGTAGGGGCCGACATGTGAAGCCTGAAAGGCATAGGCGGCGTAAAGCAATTCGAAAACCAAACATGTGCGCCGTCAAATCGGGAAGCGTCGTGTCCGGATCAGTTCGTTATCCAGACGTGTAAATTTGTCACCAGTCCAGACTCCGTGCGTCGCCACCATCAACAAGGTGGGTTGAAAAACAAATTGCTGGATTCAGAAGCTCTCTATTCCTTTTTACCTTTCTTCTCTTTCTCAGGCTTGGGATTTTTCGATTCCTTTCCATCGTTGTGATTTTCAATCTGATCCGCATGCCGGTTTGAATCAGTTTCTCTGGTGTTCTTCGCCTCCTCAGAACTCTTTTTTCCTTTGGCTGACTTGTCCTTCGGCTTTTTCTCCAGCTTTCTGGATTCACTCATTAAAGTGCCCATTTTGACGTTGTTCTCCTTGGCGATCTTTCCCCATCCTTTGCCGCTTTTTCGAGCCGCGTTGATCTCTTCAAATGATTTGCCAGTTTCCTTAGCTAGGGTGTTGGCGATAAACAGGCTTCCTGCGCCCATTTTTGTTTCTCGTTGCTGCTTCTCGAGCTGCTCCGTCGATACCCCAGTTTTCCGGCTAACCTCAGCCAAAACATCGTTGGGCGTTTTGGACTCCTTCGCGCTTTTGTCAATTTGTTCGACCTGCTTGTCCAGATCATCGGCTTCATCAGCAGAAAGCAGAACCGGAGGGGCAGCGAGCAGAGCCATTAGCAGCGCGACACACATTGTATTTGATTGGTATTTCATCTGGTTTTTGATTTATCAACATCGTCGATCAGAAAACAACTGACCTGATCAGTGGCGGTGGTTTTCGCAGTTTTAGCAGCCTTCATACCTAAGCGTAAATCTGTTAGAACAACGAAATAGGTCCCACGCCGTGAAGATTCGTTTCGTAGCTCTACGTGGACAGCGAGGCCGTTTGCAGACTTTAAAGGGCAGGCTCAGGCGGCCTGACGCTGGAGAATGCATTGGTCTATTAAGGGCACATCTATTAACTACCTCAAAACGAAAGCAGGCGTCAAACCCCCCTTGTTTTACGGCATCGATCTTCAAAGCAACTAAGTTAATAGATGTGCCCTTAAATCATACGATCGTGCCTAGCGAATAGGCACAGGAATGTCTCCCACCTCAGTCCAGACGATCACATTCTGTCGAAGGTCCGTAGCACGCGGGTTCCCGAAACATCGGGATTCCGATCGGACGGTCCCCGCCCCCGTCGCGCCTCCAAGTCTGGAGGCGCATGATTGATCGGACACTGGATTCGCTGCCAGAGTTCGCTGCCAGCGGCGGTCGGTGAGCGTAGCGTACCAAGAAAATGACGTTCCTCGCAGCAATCTCGCTATGTCTCGTAATGTTGGCACTTGCGGGACTTGAACCCCTTTTACTACGCGCCCATGCTGGGCGCACACAAGACGGTGCGGGAGAACTGGCCAGCACCGTTGAAATTCTTACATCATCTATGAAATCTGAGCCATTAACCCCGTATCGTCATACCGTCTTCCAAGCCAGTCCCTGCCCTCGGCGTTCTGCATAATTATGCATCGCTTCCTGATCTTGATACCGTTTTGCGTGATGGGGTGCAGTGACTCCGGTCAAAACGCCAACGTGGATTTGCCTGATAAGTCTATCGACTGGATCGATCGGGATGACGGAAGTCGGTCGGTTACCTTCACAACCCCCTACTTCTACGGGGACAAGATTCAGGTCAACTCCAGCGCTGGGCCGTGCGAAAGGATTCGTCGGCATCGATCAGCGCGTGCTCGGCTCGATCGTAATGCAAGGGATCGGCGTAGGATTTCTTCCGAATGGCGGCGACGTTGGCGTTCCGCTTGATCACGATCCGGACCAATTCGGCAATGAGCGTGTCGCGTTGGGCGACCGCTTGTGATCGAGCAGCAGCATCCGCAGACGCAGCCAGATTGTTGGCAACCTGTTCCCGTTTCAAAGTAGACAACTGCTGACGGGCCTGATTCACCATGAGAGCCGCATCGACCGACTCGGTCGTCACCGCAAAGTCAATGCCCGCATAATCGATTTTTTGCTCACGACTTCGGATTGCTATAGCAGCAAGTGTTTGGACGGTGGTGTTCACTGCGCCGGCGATACCGACCACCGTGGCTGCAGTGCCGCCGGCAGCGACTTTGAGGGGATCCAAACTCAGGCTTCCAGCAATGATGCCTGCAGTATCCGCAGTCGCCTCATAGGCAGCCTGGGCGCTGGCGGTGGCGGCGATCATCTCGGTGTAAAGTGACCCTGTGTCTGATTTGTACTGTTCACCCGCCGCCAGCAACTTGGTCTCCTTCTCCAGCGCCGTTGTGACTGCAGCCTTCGCACCTTCGACACTATCATTCAATTGAAAGTCGAACTCAGCTGTGGCGAGTTTCCGCAGCTCTGCCTGTAACAGGCGTGGGTGTCATGAACTCAAGCCGCCTTTTCCGGGCGCCTGCCTCCAGCGATATAATAAAGCGCTGCGGGTGTCGCAGCAGTGAAAGGAAAGCAACGCAGCCCAGAGTATGCGTTCTCCCCATGGCCACAATCTCCTCGAGCTGGCGTGGCGCTGGTTCTGTGTCCAGCGGATGAAAGACGCGGTACAGGCTGGCGCGGCTCGGAATGCCATTGGGCAACTCCAGAAACGTTTTGAACCAGTCGAGCTTGGCTTCGCCGATGTCCTCCATGTCGTTAACTTTTCACCAACTCAAATTTTTAGAGGGGTCAGTCTTGAATGGCGCTTAGTTAAGGCAGGGTTTCGATGGTTTTTAGTGGGCGTTTTGATGTGGTTTGTCTATGATGACCCATGCCATTTAGGACTCCGTTTCTTCCCGGGATTTCTCACCTTCTTTGCGGTCGT
>JBDNGP010000117.1:0-4025 GCA_041689265.1 Verrucomicrobiota bacterium | reverse complement strand
TGTCGGTGCTGTTGAATGCCTCGCTCGACTTTCTGGGCAACTTCAACGGCCGCTTCACGGGCAACGGCGCGGGCCTGACCGGCATCAGCCGGCTCGACGCGCCGGACGGCAGCCCCGCCCCGGCGCTTTCGGTCAACAACGCCGGCAACGTGGGCATTGGGATGACTGCTCCCTTGGCGGGCCCGGCGCTGTTGGTCAACGGCCGTGTTGCCATCACCGGCGCCAATGTGTTGGAACTGGGTTACGGCGTCGCGGGTAAAGAATCCAGTGCGGGCCGGATCGGCTATCAAACCTTCACCGCGGGCGCGCTCGACATCGTCGGCGCCGGGACCACGGGCCTTAACAACCGCAAGATCAAATTCTGGTGCGAAGCTGGCGCGACTTTCACCGGCGTCATCACCGCGCCGAGCGACCGCAAGCTGAAACAGAATTTTCAACCGCTGGATGGGCGGACGGTTTTGGAAAAAGTCGTGGCGCTGCCGATGCAGTCATGGGCCTACAAATCGGACGCCGCCAAACGGCACATCGGTCCGGTTGCGCAGGATTTCCACGCCGCCTTCGGCCTGAACGGTGATGACGACACGACGATTGCCACGGTGGATGCCGACGGCGTGGCGCTCGCGGCGATTCAGGGGTTGAACGAGAAGCTGGAAGAAACTCGCGCCGAAAATGTGGAGTTGAAGCGAAGACTGGAACGGCTCGAACAGGTATTAGAACGGCAGTTGAAGTGAGGGTGGGATCGACCGGACAAATACTGAATCAATCACGGGTAAGCGGATAAAGATCATGAAACACATCATCACTGCGGTGCTCCTATCCTGCGGCCTGGCGCTCGCCGCCCAGGCACAAACCAGCGCCTTCACTTACCAGGGCAGCCTGAACGACGGCGCAAACATGGCCCGCGGCACGTACGACCTGACCTTCGCGCTCTTTAGCGACAGCAGCGGCGCGAGCCAGGTCGGCGCCACGCTCACCAACACCGCCACCGCTGGCAGCAACGGCCTGTTCGCCGTGACGCTGGACTTTGGCCACCAGTTTCCCGGCGCGAATCGCTGGCTGGAAATCGCGGTGCGCACCAATGGCGGAGAGGCCTATCAGATTCTGACTCCGCGCCAGCAAATCACCGCCACGCCCTACGCCATCACCGCTGGCAATCTTTCCGGAACGCTGCCGGCGGCGCAGGTCAATGGCGTGCTGTCTTCGGCCAATTTGGGCGGCACGTATGGGGGTGAGGTCAAGTTCGACAATGGCGGAAACAGTTTGAGCGGCAACGGCGGCGGATTGACGAATCTCAACGCCTCGCAACTTGGATCCGGCACGGTGCCCGACGCGGCTCTCGCCAGCAATGTGGCACGGAGGAATCAAGTCTGGCTGCTCGGCGGCAACGCGGAAGCCGACCCTGCCAATGGAGCTTTCCTCGGCACCACCGACACCAACGCGCTGGAGTTCAAGGCCAACGCCCAGCGCGCTCTGCGCATTGAGTATGCGACGAACAGCACTTTTAATCAGAGCCCGAATCTGGTGGGCGGTTATTCCGGCAACGTGGTCAGCAACGGATTCGTGGGCGCGGTAATCGGAGGCGGCGGAAATGCAGTCCTTCAAAATCGCGTAGGCCATCATTTCGCCGCCGTCGTCGGAGGCATTGGAAATACCGCTAGCGTGGATATTTCATAGCCGGAAGCGGAATGGAGAATTTTGCGGTCGGCGAGGGTCGATTTTCAAAAGCGCGGCGTCCACAGGTTGTGGTGGGGCCACCACAAGGCCCGCCGGACCGGACGGAGGGTGATTTCAGCGATTTTCCAGGAAATTTGCCGACAATGCTCCCGGGGAATCCGATTCTGGAAACGCTCCGGCCTGCAGGTGGGGGTCAGCCACCGGCCGCAGACCACAAGGCCAGCGCCTGCGCGCACCGCGCGAAGCTCGCCCGCCCCGGCCACGCCCGGCTCAATTGCACCCGCACCCGCCGCACGCTCACCGTGACCACCGCCGCCACTTTCAAGAGTCGCAAGCGCACGCTCCCCACCGTCGCCCGCGCCAGTTCGCCCCCCGCGCACCCGATGGCCCGCACCCGTTCCAACAACAGATACGCAAACGTCGCCAGCCACAGCCGCAGTTGATTGCTCGCCAGCCAGTGCGTGCTCAAGCGGTCCGCCTCCAAATCCAGCACCTGCTGTTTGAGCACATTTTCCATCTCGCCGCGCGCACAGTAAAATCCCTCGTAGAGCCACGCCGGTTCGAAGCGCGTCGCGTCCTCGTCCTCGGGAAAACCTTTCGCCGGCAGGTTCGTGACGATGAAGCGCGGGTTGTCTCCCGCCGCGCTGACTTCCGCCTTGCCGATCACGCGCCGCGCGCGGCTCCAACTCTTCCCGGTCTGATAGTCGAACTCGGTGAAGACGCGCGTGCTGGGCGCCCCGCTCAAACAACGCCGCGCCCGAGCATCGGCCAGCGCGGACTGCAAATTCTCGACCAGCACGGAGTTCTTCGCCAGGCCCACGCAGTAATAGACTTCCCGCTGGCTCTCGCACCAGGCCAGGATTTCCTCGCGGCAAAAACCCGAGTCGCCCCGCACGATAATCCGCGCCTGCGGAGAGCGCATGCGGAGCGCCGCCACGATTTTCTCCAGCGCCGGCACCGTGCCCGCCGCGCCGTCCTGATCGGCCGTGCGCAACTGCGCCCACAACGGCACGTCACCGCAAAACACGTAGAGCGGCAGGTAACAATAGCCGTCGTAGTAACCGCTGAAATGCCGCCCCTCCTGCGTGCCGTGGACGAGGTGGCCCATCGCGTCGAGGTCGAGCACGATTTCGCGCGCGTGCTTGGGCAGACACCGCACGCCCATCGTCAGCAGACAGTTTTCGATGGCCGCTGGATCGTGGGCCAGCTTGTGACAGCGGGTGGATTTATTGTTCGAGAGTTCCAGCCGGTTGAGCGTGCAAGGCGCGGCCAGGGCCGCGCCGCGAAAGGCGGGATTGAGCCGGTCCATGCCCAGCGGATCGAGCTTGTCGCAAGCCGTGGCCAGGAGCGGATCACGGCGCAGGAAGGCATGGTCATTGAGATCCTCGTAACCCAGCCCCAGCCCGTAGAGCCGTTGGGCCAACAACTGGGGCAGCGAATGATCGACGTAACGGGCGTCGCGCGTGTCGCGGAAACAGGCGGCCAGCGTGCGGGACAAACCCAGGCCGTGATCGACCTGGCGCAGCAGCAGCACGCCGCCGTCACTGGAGAGGTGGCCGGCGGAAAAGTCGGCGACGACCTGGCGGGAACCCAGCTCGGCAAAGAGCAGCGGCTCCTGGGCACAGACTGTCGAAGGAGCGTCGGCGGAGTGCGATCGAGTTGGGCCTTTGTTCACAGCCTATCCGACGCACTTCCAGCCCCTTCGTTCAATCCACTATGATTTTTCCGGGCTAGCCATTGCCAGCCTGGTGTTGGGCGTGGCCTCAGTGGCCGGTTGTTCGATCATCAGCGGCATTCCTGCGATCATCACGGGCCACATCGCGCTCAACCGGACACGGAAGTTTCCTCACCAGTTTGGCGGAGGCGGACTGGCAGTGGCTGCGCTGGTGCTCGGTTACTTGAGCCTCGTGATGATCCCGATTCTCGCAGGCTTGATGTTGCCGGCCTTGGCCAAGGCCAAGGAGAAGGCGCGGCGGATACTGGCGGAGGAGTTGCACCGTCTGGGCTGGCGGCCCGGCGAGATGGAGAAGCGGCTCAAGGCCGACCCGGACAAGGTGAGGATCGCGCGGCGATTGCGCGGCGAGACGACGATGACGCTCAAATGGATTGCCGGACAATTGCAAATGGGCAGTTGGACGTATCTGTCGAACAATCTCACCAAAACAAGCCCAATCGCGAGAACCCAATGAGCCAAGAATCAATGTTGAGGACTGACCCGAATGGCGCTTAGTTAAGGCAGGGTTTCGATGGTTTTTGAGATTGGTTTCGGGAGCGTTCGACGATCATTTGATGACGTGGTTTTGTCATCAATCGAAAGTTCTTCGGTCTCCGTTTGACGGCCCTGGGTTCGG
>JBDNGP010000116.1:0-41127 GCA_041689265.1 Verrucomicrobiota bacterium | reverse complement strand
GAAGTACGCCGTGATCTGGTAGCCTTTGCGAAAGAAATTGGCGCCACCGATCGTCTCAATCAGCAGCACGGCCGCGCACATCGCGAGTGCGAAGAAGATGCCGAGCCGGGTTTCCAGTGAGTTCTTCATAGGGTTAATGATTGGAGTTTTTGATCTGAAAATCAACCCCTAGAAAGCGCTGAATCAGGGGATGTTTGGAATTGCGGATTTCCTCGGGCGTGCCGATCTCCAGGATTTCTCCCTCGAACAGGATGGCCATGCGATCGGCGATGCCCAGTCCCATGTCGCGGTCATGGGTCACCACGACGGAGGTGGCACCGGTCGCCTCGTTCAGACGGACGATCTCCACGGCGATCGCGAGCGCGATCATGGGATCCAGCTCGCTGGTCGGTTCGTCGTAAAGAATCATGTGCGGCTCCATGACCAGCGCGCGCGCGATGGCCACGCGCTTGCGCATACCGCCGGAAAGTTCGCTGACCGGACGGTGCTCCTGCCCCGAGAGGCCGACGAGCTCCAGTTTTTTGATGACGATATCAACGATCTCCTCCTCCGGCATCAACCGGTGTTCGCGAAGGTACAGACCCACGTTGTCGCCGACGGTCAAAGAGTTCAGCAAGGCACCCGACTGAAACACCATCGCCATCCGGCATTCATCGCGCAGGGCTTCGTCCCTGATGCTGCGACCGCCGACCGATATCTCGCCGGCGTCCGGATGTTCCAGTCCGATCAGATGCCGGAGCAGCACGCTCTTGCCGCTGCCCGACGGCCCCATCAGCACAAACACCTCGCCGGGCTCCACCTCGAAATTAATACCCTTCAACACGGGCACCCCGGCGAAGCTCTTGTGCAGGCCGGTCACCCGAATGCCGAGCCCCACTGTCGTTGCTGCGGTTTCTCCGTTCATGATCATTTGTCCGCGAACATGAGCAGCCGGGTGAGGAAGTAATCCAGGATCAAAATCGTGACGATCGAGTTTACCACCGACTTGGTGACCGACCGGCCGATCCCGCGCGGGCCGCCGTGGGTATCAAATCCCTGCTGACAGCTGACAAGGCCAATGACGACCGCGAACCCAAAGCTCTTGACCATGCCATTCAACAGGTCCAGAAAGTCGACCATCTCGCTCAGATTGCCGAAGTAGGCGGTGAAGCTGATTGAAATATCACTGTTATACACCGAGACAATTCCGCCGCCCATCCATCCGACGAGTATGGAAAAAATCACCAAGGTCGGCAGCGCGATGCTGATCGCGATAATCCGCGGGAGCACGAGGTAATGAATCGGATTGATGTTCATGGTCCGCAACGCGTCGATCTCCTGATAAACGCGCATCGACCCTATTTCAGCGGTCATCGCCGAACCGATCCGGCCGGCGATCAGCACGGACATCATCACCGGCGCGAGTTCTTTGCACATGGCCAGACCGACCAGCCCGCCGACCGCGCTCGCCAGACCGCGCTCGACCAGCACCGGCCCGGTTTGAAGCGCGATCACCCCGCCGATGAACGCCGACAGGATGCACGCCATCAACAGGCTGGAGTTGCCGATCTCGAACAACTGGTCGAAGATCTTTCGCCGTTCCCGCATGGCCGCCGGCAACGCGCGGAGCGTCGCAAAGAACAGCAGGATGATTTCGCCAATGGTGTGAAACATAGTTCGGCGCGACAGTTATGGCGTGGTTTGCCCGGCTTCCTCAAGCGCTGGTTTGGCTTCTTCGCTTTTTCCCCACTTGATCCGGGGCAGGTAGAACAGCCTCAAGGATTTCCCATCGGCGCTGGATTCGTGCTGGAACAGGCCCATCAGAAACGAGGTCTTCTTCGTTTCAGGAGTTTTTTCGCGGCGGTACAGGTTCCAAAGAAGGCTGTCACTGCGTTGCCCGGTGTTGGCATTCTTCTCCGTCCGCCAGAGCGCCCACAGCGGGGAAATTGTCCGCCGTAAGGTGCTGTCGGTGGGCAGAAGCGGTTCGAGCAGGGCCAGGATCTGCAGAGATTCCGTGCCGTCCATCTGCTTGTTGTAAGTGAAGAGGGGGAGCTGGTTGCGGCGTTGATATTCCTTGCCGGTCTCGGTGTTTCGCTCGTCCACGTGATCGTACAGGAAATAGGCGATCCGCCACCGCAGCTGGTGCAGGTTCCCCGAGTTTATCTCTTTGGACCGGTACAGCGGTGCCAGCACGAACCGGGTCTTAATCGTGTCGTTGCTGGCCTGGCCGTAGATCGGCCAGAAGCGGGCCGAGTTCTTGCCGGGTCCGCGCGCGAACACGATGATCGGATACGGCACGCCCCATTCCCGGTAATCGTGCTCGCGGTCCTCGGTGTAGGGAAAGAACGGCCAGAGCACCGTCGTGACATCACGGTGGGCGGACCGGCGAAAATAATAGAAGGGGAGAAACGTGCTTTCCTGGTCTTCCTCCGGCGTCCCGATGCCAAGGTGTTTGTCCATGAAAATGGGAAACAGGAAAAACGACTTGTGATGTGGTGCCACCTGCCGGACTTCGCCGAGCACGTTCGTCACTTCGGTAACGCCCTTGTATTCCTCGCCGACCAGCGGCCAGAGCTGCCAGCCGCTCAGATTGTCACCGGTCCGAATGTGGAAGAACGGCAGCGGCATGTTCTTCGTGACCACGTCCTTCTTCCGGGTTTCGACGTAGAGCGGGGCCATTACCCAATTGATCTCATCGCGAAACATCCGGCTGTGAACCTTCCCATAAAAAGGAAAGACCGACGTGTAGTCGCGCTCCGGGTTCGAGGAACGGTTCTGAAAATAAATTGGGAACAGGGTGAAGCGCCGGTCATTCTCCTCGTTCAAGGTGCGGCCGCCGGTGAAATTGAAGAACTGAAAAAACGCGAACCGGTATTCCGGCCCCATCCGATCAACCTCGGCGAGCTTCCAGACGATGTCGATCGAGAGCCGGTCCGCCGCCGCATCGTAGTGGCGCGTGTAAAACGGAGTGATGGCCCACTCGTCGTAGTTGATGCCGACCTCCCGATGATAAAACGGCCCCATCGCCTCCACGCGGTAGCCCTCCCCCAGCGTCAACCCGACCTTGCTGTAAAACGGACCGACATTGACTTCGTCCGCTTCGGTCTCCGTGACCGGGCACGCCAAAAAAGTCCCGGCAATCAGCAGCAGGAACAACCGGTAACGTAATGGAAAAATCGGATTTATAACTAGAGCGCGGGAGTTTAGAGAGGAAGACGTGCCGGTCAAGGCCGACTTGCATCCGGTGAATCGTTAAAGCTCTCCGTCAAAACAACCTTAACTATATCGTTAACTTGCTTGATTCAACTTCATTTGCCGGTCGTTTTGACATCAGAGTTGACTTTCTTTACGATATTCATACTCTCCCACCCGCTTATGAGGTTTTTACCTCGGTTCCTCCCTGCCCAGTGATGTCTGCATTGTCGTCGCTGGGCTTTTTCTATTTCAAACAGGCTTTTTCAGCATCAACAGCGCGGGCATCACCGTTAACGCCGCGAGCATGCAGCACGCGACTCCGATCGACATTACCAGCCCGAGACTTTGAATCCCCTGATGATTTCCAAGCGCAAGACTCACGAATCCGGCAATCGTCGTCAGCCCTGAAATCACGACCGCTTTTCCGGTGCTCTTCGTCAGCAAACTCGGCGTCCCCTCCTCCACGTAACGGTTCAATATGTGAATGCCGTTGGTCACACCTATCCCGACGACCAGCGGGAGCACCATGATATTGGCGGGATTCACGGGCAGGTAAAGCAGGTGCATGATGCCGGCCGTCCAGATCGTTCCGATCACCACCGGCACCAGCGAAAGCAGAACCATTCCGACTTTTCGGAAGTGAATGCCAACGAGCACAATGATCGCCGCCAATGCGTACAGTGCCGCTTCGATGTAACTGCGCACCAGCAGTGACGTGTACTCGTACTGCTCGACCGGGGTGCCCGTCACCCGTTCGCTGACCGTTCGCAGTTCGGTGACGAATTCCTCCTGGTTGTCCCGGTTCCAGATGTTCTTTTTCGGGTAGATTTGAAGCAGATATTTTCCAGTGACGCCAAGGAACCGGTCCCGCAATGAGCCCGGGAGATCGTTCACCCGCAGCGGTCCGGACGCGTCCTGATCCCGGATAGCCGCGAACGTCTCCCGGATGTCGCTGAAGAGACGATCCTGAAACAGACCCAGCTTCCTGCCCGGCTGCCGGGTCGTGTCGTCAAACATCCGTTTCGTCAGGTCGAACGTGGAACTGCGCACAGCCAACAATTGTTTGCGCAGCGTCGGGTCTTCGTCTCCCACGGCGTCCGCCGCCGATCCCATGTAGCCACCGAGCGAATACAGAACGCTGCTCAACAAACTGATGTCCACTGGCGATGCGTCCGATGGGACGAATCTTACGTGGCTCACCACGGCCTGCACCTCCTTCACGAGCTCCAGTTTTACCGATTGATCTTCGGTCAGATAGCGGCCCATGTTGTCGATCCCGCCGAAGTTCACGGTGGCAACCGATGGCAGGTCTTTAAATTTTTTCTCCATGGCCAGCGCTTCGGCCATGCTGTCCGTTTGCACTGCAGCGTAGATGACGGACCTCGAATTCGAATCGATCAATTTACGGGACAGCGCGACGGCGGGCAGGTCCTTGCTCTGCAAATTCAGCAGGTTGTAGTCGAAAACCACTTTTGAACCCTGCCACGCGGCCAGCGCGGTGATCACCGTTCCCAGGCCGATCATCAATCCCGGCCGCCCCAAACAGAATTTCTCGACCCGGTTGGTCAGGCCCGGCTTCACGTGCCGAAAATGATCCAGGCGGTTTTGTCTGCCCCGGAGCAGCAACGCGGGCAGCAACGTCATCATTGGAATCAAACAGACCAGCATGCCGCCGCCGCAGATGATGCCCATCTCGCGGATGCCCTTGAACTCCGTCACGCCCATCGCAAAAAATGCACCTGCCGTGGTGAACGCCCCGGAAAAAATGCCCTGCCCGGTCTGCACGATCGCGATGTGCATCGCCGCCTTTTCCTCCGCGCCCTCCCGCAGCTCCTCTTCGTAGCGCGTGATCACGTGAACCCCGAAATCAATCGCCAGCCCCACGAGAATTGGCACGAACGTGATGGTCAGAATGTTCAGGTGGCCGACCGTCAACGTGGTGAAACCCATCGTGAAGCCCAGCCCGATCAAGAGGCAGAACACCGCCTTGATCGGTCGTCCGGTTTCCCGGTACCCAAAAACAAAGATCAATCCGCACAACGCGACCGCGACGAACGACGCCTTCGTCGAGTCTTTCTGCGACTGCATCATTTCATCGAACTCAAGAATCTTTTCGCCGGTGGCCGCGACGTTCATGCCGGGCACTTCCAGCTTGGTCTGGGCAACCAGCTCGCGAAGGCGGATGACCGATTCCCGCGCGACGGCCGCACTTCTGGGGCGCGCGGTGACCAGATAAAGCCGGCCGTCTGAAAAGGTGATGTACATCTGCTCGGCCTCGCCGCCTCCGCCGAACAACGCCGCCAGTCCCGGTGACGGCGGCACGCCCGGCCGCCCGAGACTGTCGGTCGCCTGGTCCACAATCGTCTCGATCGCCGGCAACGCGCCGAGCAGACTTTGATTTTGCGCTTCAGTTTTTCTCTGGGCCGTCCGGATCTGCCGGTTCACCTGGTTGAAGAACGAAACCAAATTGGAAGCCTGGGTGAAATTTTCAATGAACGGCTCGTAATCCTCCAACCGCGTCTTGAGCGCCCGCAGCTCTTCCTCCGGCAGGAACAGCAGCGCCTTGTCTCCGAGCAATTTCAAATCACCTTTGTAGAAAACGTCGGTAAACAGGTTGGTTTCCACCTCCAGTTTTGCTCCCAGCCGTTCCACGAACTGGCGGTTTCGTTCCTTGCTTTCGCTTTCCGCGACGATGACCAGCTCGGTCTGCAACGGAAACTCTTCAAGGTATTCCATGTAGGCCCGGTGCCCCTCGTCGTCCGCGCTGATCAGGTCGTTCCGGTCCATCTTGAACTCAAGAAAGTTGACCGTGTAAACGACGGCGAGCACGAACGCGATCAACTGCGGAAAAATCCACCAGCCGGGATGCGCGCACACCGAGTCCGCCAGCCGGGTCAGCAGGCGGACGGGGATCGATGGGCGTTGGTTGTTCATGGGAAACCGTGTCCGGCGTTGTGTAAAATGAACTTGTTGGACACGGTCACCAACGGGGCGTTCAGTTGTCAGGAATCGTCGGGCAATTCCGCGTTGTGATGCAACGACCGGACGTCGTCATGGTCTTCCAGCAACTCGATCAGCCGGTGCAGCATTTTCGTCGATTCCTCGTCGGGCATCGGCGTCCGGATCAACGGCAGATGCGTCACTTCGGCGACCTCGCACGGAATGTTCTTCTCTTCAATCTTCGCGTGAACCGCTTCAAAGTGAGCCGGGTCGGCCAGGATTTCGTAGCCGTGTTCGTCCGCGATAAAATCCTCCGCGCCAGCCTCAATCGCCAGCCCCATCAATTCCTCTTCGTTCGCGTTTTCGCGGGCAATAATGACCTGTCCCTTGCGCTGAAACAGCCGCGTCACCGCGCCGGTTGTGGCAATGTTCGCCCCGTTTTTCCCGGCGATCTGGCGCATGTCAGCCGCCGTACGGTTGCGGTTGTCGGTGCTGATTTCTGCGAAAATCGCGACCCCGCCCGGCCCGAAGAGCTCGTAAGTGAGCTCGTCAAACACCACGCCGTCACCGCCGCCGGTTGCCTTGGCAATCGCGCGTTCGAGATTGTCCGCCGGCATGTTCGCCGCCTTGCACTTGACGATAACCATGCGGAGGCGGGCATTGAGATCGGGATCGCCGCCCCCTTCCTTCGCGGCGATGAACAGCTCGCGGGCGAGTTTGGAAAATATTTTCCCGCGCTTGACGTCGGCGGCGCCTTTCGCCCGCTTGATCTGGGACCATTTATTATGCCCGGCCATATTGCATCAACTTCAGTCAGACAGTGACGCGCCTGATTCCAGCACAACCCCGCCCCGCGCCGCAACGTTTTGTCCACGGCAATGTTCGCGCCGGGATGCGCCGCGCGAACCGACGCGAAACAACGCTGCCGGAGTGTCTCCCGGCCGAAAATCTCTTCGACAACGGGAAGTCGTATGAAGAACTGCGTCGACGAGGGATTCAGAATCCCATTCGCGCGGAAGGCCATGGCACCTTTCTGTTGACCGAGCGAAAGAAGGGGGCCAACACGCGGAAGAGCAAACTCGCACGCGGTTTAAACACATCGTTGGGTTTCAAGCCTCCCGGAAAAACTACGGAAGGGGCGCCCTTCGGCTCGAGTAAGATCGAACCGGGAGGGTTGGGTGTTTGGTGCGAGCCGGATTTCCGCTGCCCCGGCCGAGTCGCTGTTTGCTTTTTCACCAACCGTCCGGAAATGCACAGTCTCCGCAGATGACTGGGCGCTCCGGATTTGAGACGCTTCGACCGCGCTGCTCGTTAGAAATCGTCCTCGTTCAACGAGCGCTGGTATCGATGCTTCTTGCCGAGTTCCAGACAGGCGTTGAGCGGGATCATTCCCCCGGTGCAGGTCGGATCGGCGAGACTGGCGGCGGCGGTGCAGACGCCGAGTTCGAGGCATCTGGTGAGATCCCAGTTCTCGTGAAGTCCGAACAGCACTCCGGCGCAGAAGGCATCCCCCGCACCAGCGGTTCCCTGGATGAATTTCTTGGGAAGCTTGACGGCGGACTGCCAGACGTCCTCGCCCTTGCGGGTCCGGGCAAACGCGCCTTCGGGAAAATGAATCACGATGAGCTCGCTGTTTCCCTGTTGAAGCAGCGCCCCGGCAGCGTGCCGAAGACTGACGGTGTCCAGTTTGCCGTCGGGTTGGCGGATCTTGAATCCGGCGGTCTTGCCCGCTTCGATCTCATTGAGAATGCAATAGTCCGTGTGTTTCAACGCCGGCACCACCACGGCAGCGAAGCGCTCGCTGTCCTCGCTGACGACATCCACGCTGGTTTTGAGCCCGGCAGCCTGTGCTTCGGCGAGCAGGCGCGCGGCCTTGGTTCCGTATTTCGCGTCCTTGGCATCCAGTGCGTCGAGCAGGAGGAGGTAGCCCAAATGAAAGATCTTCGCCTTCGACTTGTTGAAATCCAGTCCGTCTCCCGCCCATTGCGCGTTCGCGCCGCGCATGTGAAAGAACGTCCGGTGGCCGCCTTTTTCCTCTGTCATCACGTCGGTGTAGGAGGTCGGGGCGCTGATCGCCTTGAGGGACTTGGAATCGATCTTGTGCTTCTTGCAGTCGTCGAGGATTGATTGGCCGAGCGCGTCTTTTCCAACGAGGCCGGCTCCGGCCAGTGGGAAGTCCGCGCCCATTTTGGCGAGGTTCACCAGCACGTTGTACGGCGCGCCGCCGGTCCCGACAAATTGACTGCGAATGTTGGCCAGCGACTCGCGCTGCGGGTAGGTATCGATCAGTTTCACCTGATCGATGATCCAGTTGCCACCGCCGAGGATGCCGTCGTGGGCTGCTTTGGATTTGGCTTTCATAGGCTGTAAAAGACGGTCTGAAGAAGGACCTGCCATTCAGGGAATGAAAAGACGCACCAGACTCGGCCCGAAGATTATCTTTTCTAAAATCACGGTTCCAGCTAATTATCGCGCGTGACCGAACCCACCAGTAGAGGAGAGTTGGTGCTCCGCGGCATCCCCGTTGCTCCGGGTGTGGCGCGAGCGAAGATTCTTGTGATCGGTCAGCCCAAGGGCGGCACCATCCCTCGCACGGAGATCACCGAAGACGAGATACCGGTCAATCTGGAACGTCTCCAGAACGCGCTCATCGCCACCCGCCAAGAGGTGCTGAAGATCCAGAAGAAGGTCGCGGAAATGGTGGGGGCCAAGGACGCCAGCATCTTTGAGGCGCATCTGATGGTGCTCGAAGATCAGACGCTGATCGATGAAGTCACCCGGCTGATGGAAGGCGAGCGGGTCAACGTTGAATTCGCGTTCAACCAGGTGGCCAGCAAGTTCGTCAGCGAACTCGGCAAGATCGACGACGAGTACCTGCGTGAACGTGCGGCGGACATGCGAGACGTCACGGCCCGCGTGATGAACCACCTCCTCGGCACCGGCGAATCAACCGACTTGTCGGACCTCAAGGAGCCGTGCATCCTCGTCAGCCACGATCTGGCCCCCTCCACAACGGCCACATTGGACCGGAAAAAGGTACTGGGATTCGCCACCGACATCGGGAGCAAGACCTCCCACACCGCCATCATGGCGCGGGCGATGAAGATCCCCGCCGTGGTCGGGCTGCGGAACGCCACCTCGCAGCTGAGCAGCGGTCAGCTGGCGTTGGTCGACGGGTACAACGGAATGCTCATCGTCAATCCGACCAACCAGACGCTTTACAATTACGGTCAGATCATCCGCCTGAAGTCCGATCTAGACGACCGACTCGCCAAGGTCAGGGACAAGGCGGCAGAGACCACGGACGGGCATCGGATCATGCTCTCGGCCAACATGGCGCAGGTCGAGGACATCGAGGCCGTCATCTCCAGCGGCGCCGAGGGGGTGGGATTGTTCCGATCGGAGTTCCTCTATCTCAACCGTGACAACGTCCCGGATGAAGAGGAGCAGTTCGAAATCTACAAGCGCACGGCAATCGAACTGCGGCCGCACCCGGTCGTCATTCGGACCCTCGACGTCGGCGGAGACAAATTGCCTACGCACACGAACTCTCATCCCGAGTGGAATTCGTTCATGGGTCTGCGCGCGATCCGGATCTGCCTCGATCAGCCGGAGATTTTCCGTCCGCAAATCCGCGCCATCCTGAGGGCCAGCGCCTTCGGCAACATCAAGATGATGTACCCCATGATCTCGGGTAACGGCGAGCTGCAGCAGGCCCGCAAAGTGGTGGAGCAGTGCAAGGCCGAGCTTCGCCAGGAACACATCGCCTTCAATGAAAACATCGACATCGGCGCGATGGTCGAAGTGCCGTCAGCTGCGTTGACGGCGGACAGCATCAGCCGCCAGGTGAAATTTCTGAGCATCGGCACCAACGACCTCATTCAGTACACGATGGCGGTGGACCGGATGAATGAACGGGTCGCCCATCTTTACGAACCGACTCATCCGGCCGTGATCCGGCTGATCAAGATGACCGTGGATTCCGCGCACAAGAACGGCATCTGGGCCGGCGTGTGCGGGGAGATGGCCGGCGATCCCGAACTCGTGCCGCTGCTGCTGGGATTGCAGATCGATGAGATAAGTGTTGCCCCTCCGTTGGTTTCACAAATTAAATACCTCGTCCGGCGCCTGTCGATGCAGAAGGCCACGGAGTTCGCCGAGTTCGCGCTGACCTGTGATTCGTCGGAAGAGATCCTGATCGGGTCACGCGAGCTCGCCCGCCGGGCGGCCCCGGCGCTCTTTGAGCAGGCGGCTGTCAATTGAACCACGACTTGAAATGAGAATTGTTATTCTTGCAGCCGGTTACGCCACGCGGCTGCATCCCATGACCCTGACCCGGCCGAAGCCGCTCCTGACGGTCGCCGGCAAACCGATGGTCGACTACGTGCTCGATCACCTCGCCCCTTTCGACAACATCTCGCACGTCTACGTCGTCACCAACGACAAGTTCGCCGGACATTTCCAGAACTGGGCCGACCGCTATCAGGAAAGCAAGCCGGACCTTCATTTCAAGATCGTCAACGACGGCTCCACCGAAGACGCGAATAAGCTCGGGGCCATCGGGGATCTGCTCCTCGTCCTCGAGCAGGAACACATCGACGACGACATCCTGGTGGTGGCCGGGGACAACCTGTTCAACAAACCGCTCGGCGAGTTTGTCAAATTCTGCCTGGAAAAAAACGCCCCGGTGCTCGGCGTGCATGATGTGCAGACGGTGGAACAGGCCCGGAAATACGGCGTGGTCGGGCTCGACAAGACCGGCCGGATCACGAAGTTCGAGGAGAAACCCGAGAACCCGCCCAGCACCCTGATCGGGATCGCCCTCTACTACTATCCGAAGGCGGTGCTTCCGTTGATCCATCAGTACATGGCCGAGGGAAACAATCCCGACCAGCCCGGCCGGCTCGTCCAGTGGATCTATCCCAGAACGCCGTTCTATGCCTGGACCGTGCCCGGCATCTGGTACGACATCGGTTCCAAGGAAACGCTCGACGAAGCCAACCGGATCTTCGGTCAGAAGCGTTGATGCCGTATGCGGAAAGCGGACGACCGCATTCCGAAGTCCTGTGCGGATCGGTATTCGCCGGTTGAAGAACTTACCCCGACGGCAGCAGCGAAAGCGGCTGAGAAAAATTAAACAAAACCTTCAGGCGGCTGCGTCCTCCAATCACACATGCCGGATGAATTGGAACGCCTGTACGACGCACACGCAAATGCGTTGTACGGATTCCTGCTCACTCTTACGCGTGCTGATTCCGAATCTCGCGATCTGTTGCAGGAGGTCTTCATCAGGCTGGCCAGGAAACCCGATCTGCTCTCGCACGCGCTCGACGAACGGGCCTTCCTGATTCGCATGGCCCACAATCTGGCGTTGGATTCGTTTCGTCGACGGGACTCCCGGGATCGTCGGCACGATCAACTTGCCGCCGCGTCATTCGGACTGTTCGCGCGCACAGATGATCCGGATGAAACGGAGTTTCGCCGACAACTTGCCGGGGCTCTCGGTGAACTTCCCCCTGAACAACGGTCGGTCGTGCATTTGAAACTCTGGGGCGAACTGACCTTTGAGCAGATTGCCACGACCCTCGACATCCCCCTCAACACCGCCGCCAGCCGGTATCGCTATGGATTAGACAAACTCCGTGGCCGGCTGCGTCCCCTCTATGACGAGATCAAGCATGGACAAGTTTGAACAACATCTCCAACGCCAGCCGCTGAACGGCCCTCCAGCCGATTGGCGAACAGACATCCTGGAGGTGGCGCGGCAAAGTAGGACAGGCATCCTGCCTGTCACCGAACGGATCGCAGAGAACGAGCTTGCCCAGGAATTGAATGCGACAGTTGCGGTCGAGAACGAAGGCCCAACCCGCGAAGGAAGATCAGGCGATCAGACTTTGAAGCCGGGTTGGTTGCACCGGGTGACAGGCAGGATGCCTGTCCTACGTGATCTGCTCTGGCCGCATCCGGGTGCTTGGGCGAGTCTGGCGGCGATCTGGTTGTTTCTGTTCGTGATGCAGCACCAGATGAATGTCGAGATTCAGGAAGAGATTACGTTGGCGGGAATCCAGCCGCCCGTCACCGACGTCATGGTCGCGATGGAACAACACCAAATCGCCATCGAACAACTTCTCGCAATGAACAATTTCGAACCGCCGGTCATTGATCGTCCGAGACGGATGATCGTCTCACCAACCAACTTGCCACCCCTGATGATCCTCAAATCATAAACCTAAATCCGGAGATGATGACCACGGAATGCACAGAAAACACGGATCAGGAACGGATTGGAACTGCGGAGCGGTTCACCCTTCGGGTGTTCCATCCGGTTCCCGCAAGTTGCTGTTCATCTGTGTTAATCTGCGTCATCTGCGGTTTTCAGTTTCCCCTTTAGGATAAATCATGACGAATTCAACCGAGACGAACACAAAGAAACCCAGGCCCAAATGGCGCTGGCTCAAGCGTGGTCTGTTCGCAATGGTAGTACTCATCACCTTGCTGGCGGCTGTCGTTGTATTTGAGAATTGGCGGGGCCGTCGTGCGTGGGCGAACTATCGTGCTGAACTGGAAGCAAAAGGCGAAGTGCTCGACTGGCGAAAACTCGTTCCCCAGAACATTCCCGACGAACAGAATTTTGCGAAGACGCCGCTGCTTGCGCCCCTCACAGAATTTCAACTCGATCCCGCGACCGGCCAAGTTGTGTACAGCGATCCGGATGCGCGGAAACGGATCGATGATATTTTTGAAGGGATTCAAAAAGTGCGCGGTCTTGGCTATTGGCGCAAAGTGGAAATGACGGACTGGCCGGCAGTTCAAAGTGAGTTACGGTCTCAGACCAATTCAGAAGTGGCTGAGTTTCAGGCCTTGATGATCCGCAAACCCGGGCGCCCGGTTGACGATCTTCAGTTCCTTTTCTCGTTCAGCAAAGATGAAATGAACGAGATTGCCGCTGCGGCAAACCGTTCATATTCGAGTTTTGGAAGCCGCGCCGATAAAGATTCCAGTGTGCTGCTTTCACAATTGGGAGTCGTCAAGACGCTCGCCTTTGCATTCGTTGTCAGAGCGCGGGTGGAGTTGCTGGCTGGTGACACGGATGCGGCGCTTGCTGACTGGCAAACCGCCACGTCCTTAGGTGAAGCGTTGGACGGGGATCCGCTCTTGATCAGTTTGCTGGTCACGATTGCGGTTACTGAGGGGCCGCTGCAAGTCGTGTGGGACGGGCTCGCGCAACATCAGTGGAGCGACGCGCAGTTGTTAGAGATTCAAACCACACTTGAAAAACGAAACCTGGTGGGAGACGCGGCGCGAGCTCTGCGCGGCGAGCGAGCTTTCAGCGTTCGCCTGATGGACCAGACGCTGTTCCCCGGCGGACCGCCCGCAACAAATCCACCTGGTTGGATTCAAAAATTTCTGCTGCCGAGCATCATTTCGCAGAACAAAATTTCGATGAGCCGGATTTATGATGAGCACGCCCTTCCGTTGTTGGATGTGGGCGGAAATCGGGTGCGAGTTGCCGGAATTGATTCTAGTGAGCAAGAACTGCTCGCTGCGTTGAATGGATTTGCTCCCTACAATCTGCTTGCCAGAGGGCTTGTTCCGGCAGTGACCAAGACCTTGGGCAAGGTGGCCAACGTTCAAAATTCCATCAACATGGCGATGGTCGCTTGCGCTCTCGAACGGCACTGGTTGGCGGAAGGAAGTTATCCCGCAGAATTGAACGCGCTGGTTCCGCGCTTCCTGAATTCAATTCCGCTTGATCTGGATGAGCAACCGCTCCGCTATCGGTTGGAACCGGACGGATCATTCATCCTCTACTCAGTTGGCATCGACCTGAAAGACGACCAAGGTCGCATTGGAAAAGAGGACGGCACGTTCACTCACGAAGAAGGCGACTGGGTCTGGAAATATCCGGACGTTCAGAAGCAGGAGTAGGTGGGGCGAGTTCTCCGAGCGAACCTTGAGCGCACGAAGATGTTTCGACTGTCCGGGCGAGGTGGTTCGTAATGGAATGCTTCGGATGCGTGGCCATTCAGACTGTGGTTGCACAATGATTCAGATGACGCCACCAGACTTCTCAGTCTCGTTCGAAGAACTCGACCCACCTAGGCAACCGCGTTGGCGTGACCCAATGGTGGGGAGAGCTCTCCGAGCGAACCTTGAGCGCACGAAGATGTTTCGACTGTCCGGGCGAGGTGGTTCGTAATGGAATGCTTCGGATGCGTGGCCATTCAGACTGCGGTTGCACAATGATTCAGATGACGCAACCAGACTTCTCAGTCTCGTTCGGAGAACTCGACCCACCTGCGGACCTGCTCTCGAGCAGCCATCGAAACAATCTGCGCTTTCCCGTGAACCTTTTCTCGTCGGCTGCATTCTTCTTGGTGTAAATGCCGTTGTTGGATCGAGACGAACATCTGCCGGTTGCTGAAGCCCGCGCCGGACAACCGGTCGCCTGGGACGCGCTGTTCCGTCGCTACCAACTCCCGCTCTACGCCTACGTCCAGTCACTGACGCGCCATGAACAAACCAGCCTCGACATCGTTCAGGAGACCTTCATCAAGGCCGTCCGCCACATCAATACGCTGCGCGACGATGCCCGGTTCGGTTCGTGGATGTTCCGGATCGCCCATCAACAATGTCAGCAACACTGGCGCAAATCGCGACCCGTGGAATCGATTGAAGAATCTCCCCGTGATGAACCAGTCGACAATGGTAACAGTCCGTTGGATGAACTGCTGTCCGCCGAACAGGAGGAATTGTTTCTCGCCGCTATCGACGCGCTTCCCGAAGAGCATCGTTCCGTTGTCCTGCTTCATTGCCTCGAAGGATTTTCGCTGGTCCAGATCGTGGATATCACCGACGTCCCGCTCGGCACCGTCAAATCGCGATTGTTCAACGCGCGCAAAAAACTTCGCGCTCAACTCTCATCCGAATTCCCATCATGAAATCGCCCCGTGACATCTTGCTTGAACAGCACCGCGCACAATCACCCGTGTTGGATGAAATCCGCCGGCAGGTGATCGCGCAAGAACTGCCGGATAGCCATCCTTCTGTCCTCTCCAGTTTTCGCTCGTGGCTGACGTTCAACCGTGCGGCGTGGGGTTCCCTCGCCGGCGTGTGGGTCGTGATCATCGCCTTGAACATCTCGGCGAACATGGGCGACGGTTCAGAGGCGGTCGTACGTTCGCAGGCGGATGCCCGGGAGGTGCTGGAGGGGGTCAGGGAATATCAGGTCCGACTGGCGTTGCTGTTGTTTGATCAGGAATCGGTTGAAGAACAAAACCAGATTGCCGAGCCAAAAAATCCCGGACCCCGAAGCGAAGCGCCGCGCCCGCGCCGAAACGCCCAAATTCAATCGACCACTTTATACGCATGAACAACGACACATCCAACGCAACCGGTTTCCAAAAACACTTCCCTTTTTTCCATCGAATAGTCACGGGGCTGTTTTCGCGACATCTCTTGAAAACGGCCGGATTGGCGATCCTTGGTCTGGTTACGTTGGTCGCGCTTTTTTACGCAATTGAAAACTGGCGGGGCGCCCGTGCTTGGAAACAGGTGAAAGCCGAACTGAAGGCCAAGGGCGAACCGGTCACGTTCGCGGAGCTTGTTCCTCCGATGCCGCCCGATGACGAGAACTTTGCGATGACACCGTTTTTCAAAGGAATGTTCGACAAGTCGATTGATCCGAAATCGGGGGAACCCGTTTGGCGGGTGCGTCAGCGGGAGAGCGCCGTGCCGAGGTGGTACGAGCGGGTCAAAGACCGGAGCAACTGGCGCGTGTCCCAAAAATTCGTGTTCGACCGCGCCCTGTTTCCGACGAACCTGACGGAGGTCGAAGGGATCAATCTGGAAACGAATTCCATGATGAGCGTCGTCCGGCAACTGCTTGACGCCGCGCAACCGACCATGGAGGTGATCGAAGCCGCCGTGCTCAAGCCCGAGTCCCAGTTCCCGATTCACTACGAGGACAACGCAAGCGCGATCCTTCCGCATCTGTCGAAACTTAAGGGGCTCAGTCAGCTGTTTTCGGTGCGTGCGTCGCTGAACCTTGAAGCCCACGATGCCGCCGCGGCGCTCAGGGACGTGGAAACAACGCTGCGCCTGTCCGAAGCACTCAAAGACGAACCGATCCTGATCTCCGGCCTCGTGCACGTCGCCATCTTGAATCTGGCATTGCAACCCATCTGGCAGGGGCTTGCAGATGGGCAGTGGAGTGAACTACAGTTGATAGAATTGCAGCGTCTGCTCGGACGGTTCGATGTTCTCCAGACACAGCAATCTGGGATTCGCGGCGAACGCATTTTGGGATTCGACATTGTCGATATGGTTGAAAGAAACCGAAGCGTGGGATTACTCGATCAAATCAGCCCTAACTCTGCTGATCTTTTTGGAGCCGCGACACTTGCGTTCCTTTTCCCAAAAGGATGGCTCGATGCGAACAAGGTGGTCATGGCCAGGCTTCATCAGGACTATTCATTGTCGGCAGTCGATCCCCAGGGGCAGCGGTATTACCCCGAAAAAGTTACCGAATACCACGTCGCCATCGAGCGCGATGTGCTTCCCTTCTCCACCATGTATCTGGCGAAACTACTTCTTCCGGCGGTTGGAAATGCCGCCGTTAAATTCGTCCTCGCACAAACCGACATCGATCTCGCCAGTACGGCCTGCACGCTGGAACGCGACAAACTGAAAACGGGTCACTACCCGGAGACTTTGGCGGCGCTGGTGCCCGATTATCTCAATGCCGTTCCTCACGATGTCATGGATGGACAGCCGCTTCGGTACCGACCGGAAGGCGACAGATTTGTTCTGTATTCCATCGGCGCCAACCAGATCGACGACGGTGGCCGTCCGGGCTTCACCGAAGACAGCAAAGGCCGGCACTGGCGTCGAGACGAAGGCGACTGGGTCTGGAAATATCCGGATACGGTGAAGCCGTGACGCGTCCGCGCTCGGAGACGACGGATCGCTCAGGGGCGGTGCGCTGGTTATTTGATCACGAACCGGGCTTCTCCAAGCACGTCCAATTTCGGTTCGATCCCCAGCCCCGGCGCCGTTGACGCCTTCATAAGACCGTTCTCCCGCTTCGGTGCGCCGTCGGCGATCGACTTGGTGACGTAGCTGTTGAAATCGGTGGAGGTGAACCGGAACGCTTCGGGTGTGCTGTGCGCGACGTGGGCGATGGCGGCGGTGATGATGTCGCCACCCCAGGTGTCTTCGAGCGTCATCGCGATTCCTTGTGACACGCAAAAGTCTTTCGCGAGCTTCGTCTTGGTGATGCCTCCGAGTTTGCTGATCTTGAGGTTCACGACATCGCACGCCAAATCCGCTTTCGCCCGGACGAGCGTGTCGATACTGTCGATCACTTCATCAAGCACGAACGGATGATCCGTGTTGCGACGAACGGCGAGGCATTCCTCGTAACTTGCGCACGGTTGCTCGATGTAAACATCCACATCACGAACGCCTCGAACAACGCGCATGGCTTCGTGCTGCGTCCAGCCGGTGTTGGCGTCGGCAACGAGTTTGTCGGTGGGTTCGAGGATCTCCCGGGCGGCGTGAATGCGGGCGATATCTTCATCTGGATTGCCGCCAACTTTCAGTTGGAAACGCCGGTAACCCTGTCGTCGATACTCGGCGACGTTCTCCGCCATTTCCTTCGGCGGCAATTGCGAGATCGCGCGATAGAGTTGAACGGCTTCGCCAAACCGGCCGCCGAGCAACACGCAAACAGGTTGCCCGGTTTGCTTGCCGAGAATATCCCAGCACGCCATGTCGATGGCGGACTTCACGTAGGGGTGCCCCTTGAGGCAGGTGTCCATCATGAGATTGAGACGACCGAGTTCGAGCGGGTTTTCGCCGATCAAATTCGGACCCAGCTCCGCGATACCGGTGCGAGCGCCCGCCGCATAGCTCGGCAGATAAACCGGTCCCAGCGGACAAACCTCGCCCCAGCCGGTGATGCCTTCATCAGTTTCGATCTGCACGACGGTGCTGTCGAACACATCGACGGACTTGCCGCCGGACCATTTGTAACTGCTCTCGTGCAAAGGCAGGTCTACTTGATAAACAGAGATGCGGGTAATTTTCATGGAAACGTCGGAGGAGAGTTAACCACGAATGGACACGAATGAACACTAATTCTGAGGAGGAGGTTTTACGCTAATTGGCGCGAATAGACGCTAATTTTGAAAAGGCAAACAGAAGTCCGTTTCAGTGTTGATGTGGCGTGCGCCGGCAGAGTGAAACGTCGACGGCGCTTTAGAGCGTTCAAATATGGTCCGCTATACGGGCTGTCAAGAGTGTGCAACAGCGGTGTCGCCGCGTTGCTCTGTCACCGCACAATCTTGTTCGCAAAAATTAGCGCCAATTCGCGTAAAAATATCAGCGTTTATTTGCGTCCATCTGCGGTTATGCAATCACGCCGTTCACCACGCTCGCCGGTTTCACGCCCGTTAATTTTTGATTCAGGCCCTGGAAACTGACAGTCATTTTCTTGTGATCGAATCCGAGCAAATGGAGCATCGTCGCGTGGAGGTCGCGGAGCTGCACGGGATCTTTGGCGGGCGCGTAACCCATCGGGTCGGTCTCGCCGTATGAGAGTCCGGACTTCACGCCGCCGCCGGCCATCCAGATCGTAAACGCCTCCGGATTGTGGTCGCGTCCGACGTAGGTCATTTCCTTGCCCCCGCGGTTTTCGCGCATCGGTGTGCGGCCAAATTCGCCCCCCCAGACCACGAGCGTGTCGTCGAGCATGCCGCGTTGTTTGAGATCGCTCAGCAGGGCGGACATTGGCTGGTCCACGTGTTCGCACTTGGTTTTGAAACCCGCGTTCAACGCCTCGTTTTTGTCCGCACCGTGTGAATCCCAGCCCCAGTCAAACAGCTGAATATAGCGCACCCCCTTTTCCGCGAGCCGACGCGCGAGCAGGCAGTTGTTCGCGAACGATTCCTCGCCCGGTTTGGCGCCGTACATTTTTCGCACATGCTCGGGTTCGTCGGAAATGTCCATCACCTCGGGAACGGCCATTTGCATGCGAAACGCCATCTCGTATTGCGAAATACGCGTGAGCGTTTCGGGATTGCCGAACTCCGCGTAGGTCTGCTCGTTCAACCGGCCCAGGCTGTTCAGCACTTCCCGGCGAATCTCGCGGCTCACGCCCTTCGGGTTGGACACGTTCAACACCGGTTCACCTTTCGAGCGACATTGAACCCCCTGATAAACCGACGGGAGAAAACCGGAATTCCAAAGGGCTTTTCCGGCGCGCGGCTGGCGTCCGCCCGAGAGGAGGACGATGAACCCCGGCAGATTCTCGTTGTCCGTGCCGAGGCCCCAGGTCGTCCACGAACCGATCGACGGCGAACCCATCCGGGCGGTCCCGGTATGGACCATGAGCTGGGCGGGGCCGTGGTTGAACTGGTCGGTCTGCATCGTCTTGATGAAGCAGACGTCATCGATGACCTGCGAGAAGTTTGGCAGCCGGTCCGAGAGCCAGTTTCCGCTCTGACCGTATTGTTTGAACGGGTACTGGTGGCCCATCATTTTTGGCGTGCCCTGAATGAACGCGAACCGTTTGCCTTCAAGAAATTCCTGCGGACAATCCTGGCCGTCGAGCCGTTGCAACTCCGGCCGGTAATCAAACAACTCCAACTGGCTCGGCGCGCCGACCATGTGCAGGTAAATGACCCGCTTCGCTTTCGCGGCGTGATGCGCCACTGAAGCCTGCACCAACGACGTGTCCGTGCCTTTTCCAATCGCCGACAATGCCGACTGCGAGGCGAGCCACATGCCGCCGAGGCCGGTCGTGCATTGGCGAAGGAAATGGCGACGCGTGGTCAGTTCGAGTTCCGCGCGTTGCTGTTCTTCAAAAAGTGATTTGATGTTCATGATCATTTCTTCGCGGCGTTATTTCATCACCACTTCATCAAGGTTCAACAGGACCGTCGCCACCATCGCGAAGGCCGCGTCGTCGGGTGACTGGTCGATGTCCCTTAATTCGTCGGGATGCGACCAATAATTTGCCTGAACGGTCTGAAACAGCGACCGCAGTTCATCAATCTGTTCCGTGCGAGATTCCGTACCGGTGACGAGCATGAAACCATACGCGAGTTTCTCATCGAGGCTGCCATCTTTGTCGTTCCTGATCCTTTGGCCCAACGCTTGGGCGCACTCGGCGAACGTGTCGTCGTTCAACATCATGAGCGCCTGCAGCGGCGTGTTGGAACGCAGGCGGCGGGGCGTGCAGAACTCGCGTGACGGCGCATCGAAGGCGGCGAACATCGGGAACGGAATGCTGCGTTTCGTGTAGGTGTAAATCGACCGGCGATAACGATCTTCATCGCCCACCGCGGGAATGTCCCACTTGTCGCCGCTTTGAAACGGTTTCCAGACGCCGTCGGGAATCGGCGGGTGAACGGGCGCGCCAAATTGTTTTTTGCTGAGCAGCCCGGACACGGCGAGCGCCTGATCACGGACGGTTTCCGCCGGCAATCTCACGCGCGGCCCGGTTGCGAGCAGGCGGTTCTGTGCGTCGCGGTCGTAGAGTTCCGGGCGGACCTTGCTGGTCTGACGGTACGTCCGCGAGAGCACCATTTCACGCAGCAGATTTTTGACGCTCCACGCGTGTTCATTTTCAAAACGGAGCGCGAGATAATCGAGCAGCTCAGGGTGAGATGGCGCGTCGCCGGATGAACCGAAATCTTCTTCCGTGACGACAAGGCCGGGGCCGAACAGGCGCGCCCAAAAACGGTTTGCGGCCACGCGCGCGGTGAGCGGGTTTTCGGGGCTGACCATCCAGTTGGCCAGCGCGAGCCGGTCCGCCGGAACGCCCGCCGGAAGCGCGGGGAACGACTCGGGCACGTCGGCGAAAACTTGTTTGTCCTTCGTCAGAAACAGGCCGCGGATGAACACGTGCGTCTGCCGCGCAAACTCGGGGCGACGCTCTTTCAAGACCGGGATGCTGGTTGATTTGATCTGGCTTCGCTGTTCTTCAAGAGCCGTCAATCTCGCGCGCTCATCGGTGATCTGCGGATCGGTGAAACGCCCGATCAGACTCTCGCTGTCCGAGACCGCGAGATGGCCGCGTTGCGCGATCAGCGGAAACGCACCGAGCATATAAACCCGATGCTTGAGGGTAAAACGAAGGACCGCCCCGGGGGGCAGTTCGAGCGGTTGCTTCAAGACGAACGCAATCTGACGGGGTTGATTGATGCGACTGTAGGCGCCGAACCCCTGCCTGGATTTTTCATTGAAGCTTTCGTACGGATCCTGAAACGGCTCCGGTTCATCGGCGATGATGTGAGTCAGCTCGATTGGCCGGGGCTTCTCGTCACCAGGCACGACGAGTTTCGCCTCGACGTACGACAGAACAAAGCCCCACTCGGAATCGCGCTCCGCAGTCTTTGGATTCTGCGGCAGACCGGTGAATCGAATCGCGGTGAGTTGCTCCATGCCCTCGGGAAAACCAGACTCAATCGTGAAATCCGAATCCTGCTCAACGGTGCCGACCGTATGGTATTCACCGTATTCCCCGTTGGTCTCGACGACCAGCTGCGTTGACTTGTTGGATGACGCCTTGATGTCGCTCAGCGGAAGCCAGTTGTTATGATCGGTCAGTTGAGCGAAATCGGATTCCCAGATCGTTTCATTCAACGTCGCGATTCGTTCATCCAACAAAGTCGCTTTTTCGTAATCCGCCGGATTTTCGGGAACGCGAACGACCGGCCATTCTTCGTCCAGATCGGTGTCGGAAGTGTTGTTGAAAAACGCCATGAACTTGTAGAACTCATCGTGCTTGATCGGATCGTACGGGTGGCTGTGACATTGCACGCAGCCGAACGTGGTTCCCTGCCATGTCTGCCACGTCGTGCTCACCCGATCGATGACCGCGCCGATGCGAAACTCCTCGTCGTCGGTGCCGCCCTCCTCGTTGGACTGCGTCAGGCGATGCATGGCGGTCGCGACAAGGTCGTCCATCGTCCGGTTGGGCAGGAGATCACCGGCGATCTGCTCAACGGTGAACTGATCAAACGGCAGATCACTGTTGAACGCGTTGATCACCCAGTCACGGTATTTCCAGATATTGCGTCTGCCATCAGCGCCCAACCCTTTTGAGTCCGCATAACGCACCTGATCGAGCCAGACACTCGCCCACCGTTCGCCGTACTGCGGCGACATCAACAGCCGATCGACGATTTTGGCGTACGCGGGTTCGCCGCGTTTTTCCAAATCATCGAGAAACGCCTTGCGCTCCCCGGGTGTCGGCGGGACACCGGTCAGATCGAGGGAGACGCGGCGCAACCAGCGGTCGGGCGCGGCGTCCGGCGACGGCTCGATCCGCTCGGCGTCGAGTCGCGCCTTGACGAAGTAGTCGATGCCGTTGCGGCACCAAGTGCTGTCGGCAACGGCGGGAGGTGTTTGCGGTTCGGGGGCGACGAAGGCCCAGTGTTCACCCCATGGTGCGCCTTCATTCACCCACCGTTTCAGGGTCGCGATTTCGGCGACGGACAATCCCTCGGGATGTTCGTCCACCGGCGGCATTCGATCATCCGCATCGTCGGTGGTGACGCGATAAATCAGTTCGGACGATTTCAGATCGCCCGGGACGACCACCGTGTTCCCGGACTTCGCTTTTCCAAGAACCTGATCGCGATACACGAAGGAAACGCCGCCGGCCTGTTTCACCCCGCCGTGACAGCTCACGCAGTGGTCGTTGAAGATCGGACGAATGTCCCGGGAAAAATCGACAGGGTCCCCGACTCCGGCGCGGGCGACGAGCAGGATCAACAGTGTGATGGCGGTAAAACGCATGGTGATTCGGGGCGCAGGATAACCGATTCAAAACGGGAACGCCACGATTCAGTCGGAATTCAAATGTACACGCATCGCCCCGTCAACCACCGGCACAGGGATGCTCGGAGCCTCTTTGTATCGCGCAAAAAATGCACGGGCGACTATTTCGTGGACCGCCGGTATCGCCCCATGCCGACCAGTGTTCCGCCGATCAGCAGGAGCAATGCGGTGGAAGGCTCCGGCACTTGCAGCATGTTGATGGGCGCGTTCGGGATGGAATTGTAGGCGGCGTCTCGGAGGCCCCAACGTTCCCCAAACTGATCCTCACGTATTGTCTCAAAACGCATCCAGCCGTAGTTCCAGTCTTCTCCATCCCGCAGACGGAACGCGACGAGCATGTGCTGCATGTTCAGCGCGGTTGTCGTCCACCGGGCCGTTGACCCTGGATCGGCTAGAATCGGTTCACCGCCCGTCCAGTCGATTCCACCTCCCATCAGGGTGCTGCTCATGATTTCCGTCGAATAATTTGGTGGAAAATTAGCATCACCAAATGGTGCCAGACTCCGTAGCTGTATCAACAAGTCGCCGAGGCCGACCCACGGGTGAGACAAAACGAAATCCGTCGTTCCATCCAAATTGAGGTCAATGCTGTTCCCTGACGTGACCTCCGCGCCGTTCCGGTAAACGAAACTTCCCTGAGCGAACACGTTGGTCTGCCAAATTAGAATTCCGACTATTATCAGAGTTTTCATATTTTCAAATTAGTTCAGAGTTGAACAGCACACAAGATGTGCCCTGAAACGCACAGTCACTAATTGTCCTCCTTGAGGATGAGGAATCGGCGGTCCGGGAAGGAACCGACATTGATGAATGCGGACGTCGTTTCGTGGGTGGCATTGACGGTCTGCAACGTCTGCCAGTTCGCGGCGGGCTCGTCCACCTCGTCGAAGTACAGGATCTGATAGGTCTGCCCGACGATGCTCTCCCACTGGAGGATCATCTCGTCGGCGTTGTTCGGGTTGATCACCGCGCTGCTGATCACGGTGTCGACCGGGCTCTCGGGAGCGATCCCGCTCAGGATGATCGAGACGTTCTGCGAACCCGGCGACCCGTGCCATGCGTCCAGGATCGGGCCGGCGGCGGTAATTTGAACCTGAAACGTCCCCGTGCCCGGGTTGCCGAGGACGACCCGGGTGGCCAATACTCAAACAAGTTTGATGACCAGGGCGGGGATTATCGGGAGAACGTAGATTCTTGAGGTTTGTCTACCCGGAGCCGATAGCCACGGCCGGGGGGGACGGATCACCAAGTCACCACTGCTGATGATGGCTTCACGGCTTCCCCATCCCCGGCATTCTAAAGCCTTCTTCTTCACCCGCGAGTTGGGCCTGGATCGACTTTGCGCGCGCTTCAAAAAATCGTTTCAACGGATAAGCGGGTCGATTGGGGTCCATCGGATCGCCGTTGCGTGGTCCCTTCGTCCAGTCCGAAGTGATGCAGGCCTCGAACTTCGCCAGACGATTGGGGGATTCCTCCGCGACGAACGGGCGGATGATATTCGCGAGTTCGTCGAGTCGCCGGCCAAGGCGCCCGGGTTGGAACAACGTGGCCTGCAGTCGCTCGAGTTGCCCGCGATAGAGTTCGCGAAACGGCTCGTGCGCAAACAAGCGTTCGAGGAAGCGGTTTTCACCGGTCCACGGATGCCAGATGCTGGCGCTCTCGCGTTGGTCAGCGGTGCCGACAAACGGAAATTCACCCCAGGAATGATCAAGATCCCAGGGACTGAAACCGAACCGGTTGCTGCGAGGATCGAGATACATCAGGTAGTTCTGGCCGGTGGTGAAAAAGCCGTCGTAGTTGGAGAGAGTGGTCTCACAGGCAAGCCAGGTGGCGAACTCCTCGAGATCGATAAACTCGCCGATCCGTTTGCCGAACTCCGCGTCGTCTGCTTCGCTGCACAACCAAGCCAGAGCGATCACCTGTTGTTGCTGTTCCGCAGTGACATCGGTCTTCGCGTTGTAGTCGCGTTCGTAGGCAGCCCAGTCATCACCGCGATAGTGAAACAGTTCGTACGTGACCGGTTTGAAAACGGCGACGCCTTCGGTGCCGACGGCTTGTTCCGCCCATTTGGCATCCGGATCTTCGACCAACAGGTAAAGCCCCAGCGCACGTCCATCGAAACGTCCGTCGATCGAGAGCAACACGCGGGCGAACGCGGTGCGGATCGTCGGCACACCGGCTTCACGGTAGAATTCGTAACCCATCGTGTCCGTCAGCATCGAGTTCTCCGCGAGGAGATTGCCGAAGTTTAATTTCGCGACGCCGCCGAGTTTCTGTCCTTTCACATGTTCGTTCAGGTCGAGTTTATAGGGGCGTTTGTAGCTGCTCATGGCAGACAGAAACGTTCCGTTGCCCTTGAAACGAATGGCCGCGTTGGTGAGGGTACGGCCGCCAAAATCGACGGTGCCCTGCGACCACGGAAAATCAATTCCCAGCACGCCGGCAAGTCCGGGACGCGAGGCTTCAGGATTGTTCAACTGGATGCGGCCGTCGCCGCCCATGAACCCGGGAACGCCGGGAATCCGGTTCGGCCCCAACGCGGTCCATTCGTCCCCCGTGAATCGAAGATGCACGTCCCAGACATTGGTGGTGCCGAAGAGCTGCGAGGCGTTCTCCAGCGAATCAGCGTCGTTGGCCAGACGGTCGAGATCCCCGGCAGACAGCGAGGGATGAGGCGGCTCCGGCGGCGGGTTCCGCAATTCCATCGTGAAGAAAAAAGACATCACGCGGGACTGGATCGCTGGCTGTTGGAGGAGGATGAAAACGGTGATTCCCAGCACAACCAACAACAAGAATCCGCCCCCAAGAATGATGATGGACCACCGCAACCAGCGGCGTTTGGGGAGCCATCCGAAGAGCTTGGGCATCCCGATTTCTAGCGGTTGGGAGCCTCCGCCCGCAAGTGGCAAATCGCGGCGAACCGCCGGCCTCCACGGCGTTTGCCCCCTTCCCCGGAAAGTTTCGTTGTAACCCGTGAACCGGCCGGCTCGTCGAATAGAGCACCCCGTGTTCAACGGCCTGCCGATGCAGGATTTCCGCTGACACTGGGGCAAAAGCAAACCTCGTTCTCATATGAAAACATTCCTCAAATCAGTGCTTTGCGTCGCCGTCGGCTTGCTCGTCACAGCGAACGTCCACGCCCAGGACAAGAAAATCGATCCGACCGGCAAGTGGAGCTACACCAGCCCGGGGCGCGATGGCGCGACCCGCACGAACTCCTTCACCCTCAAACTGGTGGACGGCAAGCTCACTGGCGCAGTCAGCGGCCGGCAGCAGGAAACACCCATCGAGGACGCCGTCATCAAGGGCGACGAAGTCAGTTTCAAAGTCACCCGCGAGTTCAACGGCAACAAGATGGTGTCGAAATACACCGCCAAGATTTCCGGAGATACTATGAAGGGGAAAACGTCCTCCGACCGCGGTGGAGAAACCCGGGAACGCGAATTCGAAGCCCAGCGCGAGAAAGCCAAGAAAGAGTAGTCCGGCCGGTTTCAAAGGATGATGATCTGACGCCGCAAATCAGGCCTGGATTACGTCAGTTGAATGAATCGCGGGCACCGGAGTCAAAACCACCGGTGCCCGTTCCTGTCTTTCCGTTGCCTCCGGATGAAATGATCTTGGCCGATGGCCGGAACCCCGGAATGATGTCGGTCCTACTTGAAAACAATTCACCCAGTCTTATGAAGAATCCACTCTGCTATTCTGTCGTGGCCGCCGGGCTCGTGGCCTGGTCCGTCACCTCAATAATTGCCGCCGAAGGTTACACGGACACACCCATGCAGCCCGACGGCAAATGGCATGTCCACGATCCGAACCGTCCGAAGCCCAAAGTCGTCACGCCCCCAGCACAATTCAGCCAGCAAGCCGCCGCACCTTCCGACGCAACCGTTCTGTTCGACGGCACTGACTTTTCCATGTGGCAGGGTGAAAAAGGCGACGTCAAATGGAAGATCGAAGACGATTACATGGAGACCACCAAGACGGGTCGCATCCGGACCAAAGACGAGTTTGGCGATTTTCAGATGCACCTTGAGTTTGCGACGCCGTCCACGGTCGTCGGCAACGGTCAGGGACGCGGCAACAACGGCGTGAACATCTTTGGCCGATACGAAATCCAGGTGCTCGACTCCTACAACAACGAAACCTATGCGGACGGTCAGGCCTCGGCCATCTACGGACAGAAACCGCCGCTGGTGAACGCCTCCAAACCGCCCGGTGAATGGCAGACGTACGACATCATTTGGGAAGGCCCACGTTGGGACGACGAGGGCAAGCTGATCAAGAAGGCCTACGTCACCGTGCTGCACAACGGAGTGGTCGTTCACCACCGGCAGGAACTCTATGGCAGCACGCCCTATCGAGCCGTAGGCAATTACGACAAACCGCAGCCGCCGCACGGATTCATCGAGCTTTACGAGCACGGCAACCCGGTCCGCTTCCGCAACATCTGGATCCGCCCGCTCGGGGAATACGATGCGCCGGGAAAAAACTGATCTCCGAAACTCACCGCCGGATGCCGCCGGTGCGTGATTCGATTATCGCCGGAATTACCAGGAGTGATCCCGGCGATTTTTTTCTCTCCTCTTTCCATGAAATCCGCCGTTCACTTCATCGCCGCTTTTGTCGCCTGGCCGGTCCTTTTATTTGCGGCCGTGCTTTCCAGTTCCGCGCAGACCTTGCCCGTAACGCTTCAGCTGACATCGCCCGTTGAATTTCAGGTTTTTCAACGCGCCAACCGGTCCGACGGAATCGTCCGTATCGCCGGCACACTGGTGCGCGCCGGTGAATCGCCCGTCGCGTTGGAAGCCCGGTTGTCCGGCGGCGATGCGGCGAACGGCTGGCGAACCTTGTCCGTGGACGCCCCGCAATCCGCCGGGTTCGATGCGAAGTTGGTAGTGCCCGCGGGCGGTTGGTACCGGTTGGAGGTTCGCGCACGGGTCGGGCGTTCCGTGCTCGCGCAGGCGACGGTCGGGCATGTCGGCATCGGCGATATTTTCGTCATTGCCGGCCAGTCCAATGCCGCGAACCACGGCGAGGAACGGCAGAAAACTCAAAGCCACCTCGTGGCCGCGCTTCAAAACGGTAACTGGCAATTGGCGAATGATCCGCAGCCCGGCGCAAGCGGGGACGGCGGCAGCTTCATCCCGTCGTTTGGCGAGGCGATGGCGGAACGTTTTCGCGTACCGATCGGCATCATTTCCACCGCCGTCGGCGCGACCAGCGTCCGCGAATGGCTGCCGCGCGGCGGCACGTTCCCCAATCCGCCGACGTTGACCGGCAACGTCACCCAAACCGCCACCGGCGAACGGGAAAGCAACGGGAGGTTGTTCGACAATCTGATCGCGCGCATGAAGGCGGCCGGACCCGACGGGATCCGCGCGGTCCTGTGGCATCAGGGAGAATCCGACGCCAACCAGCGGGACGCCAACCGCACGCTGCCGGGAGATCTTTACCAAAAATATCTGGAGCAGGTGATCCGGGCGTCACACGAAGAACTGGGCCGGAAAATCCCGTGGTTCGTCGCGCAGGCGAGTTATCACACGCCCGACGACCCGGGCTCGCCGGACATCCGCGCCGCGCAAGCGGCCACATGGAGATCTGGGGTCGCCCTTGAAGGGCCCGATACCGATGCGTTGACCGGCAATCTGCGTGCGGACGGTGGCCGGAGCGTACACCTCAGCGGCAAAGGACTCCGCGAACACGGCCGACGCTGGGCCGAGAAAGTCGCACCGTGGCTGGAACAACAACTCGCGCGCGAAACCAAAAACGCGTTGCCCGAACAATTGCCCGCCGCCGCGAACGGACTGGCGCTGCCCGAGGGCGAAAACTTCACGGTGGAAGACCACCCGGCATTTGTGTTTCTTCCGCCCACCGACAAGCGGACAACCCCGCAGCCGTGGATTTTTTACGCGCCCACCTTGCCCGGCCTTCCCGATGAAGCGGAGCGTTGGATGCACGAACAGTTTCTGGCGGCGGGTATCGCCGTCGCCGGGGTTGATGTCGGCGAAGCGTACGGCAGCCCAAAAAGTCTGGCAGTTTTCGACGCGCTCTATCGGGAGCTGGCAGACCGCCGTGGATTTGCCGAGAAGCCAGGTCTTCTTGGACGCAGTCGCGGCGGGCTCTGGATGACCGGTTGGGCGCTCGCCAATCCGGATCGGGTGGCGGGCATCGCCGGTATTTATCCGGTGTTCGACTTTCGGTCGTACCCGGGAATCGAGAAGGTGGCACCGGCGTATGGTTTCACTCCTGATGAACTCGGCGCCCGTGCGGACGAGTTCAATCCGATCATGCGCATTGGCGAACTGGCCAGGGCGCGAATTCCCGTGATTCTCATTCATGGTGATGCGGACAGAATCGTCCCGTTGGAGGAGAACTCGACCGAGTTCGTCCGGCGCTACCGGGAAGCCGGTGCGGAATCACTCGTGCAATTGATCGTGCTCGAAGGCCAGGGACACAATTTCTTTGAAGGTTTCTTCCGCTCCCAAACCGTTGTGGATTTCGTCATCTCCCACGCCCGAACGGGAGTTAAGCCCGGTCTGTGACAACGGAGCCGTCCGCGTGCTCGGATTTTCAGCCGTGCAAAATGGTCTGGTTAAGATGCGGACAGGTCTATAGCGTCCCGCCATCAGTTCTGAATCAGACGACACCGTCATATGACACCTGCACCAGCATCACGGGAGAGCATCGCCCTGCTGATCGACGCGGACAACGCGCCGGCGGCGAAGATCAACTTCGTGATCGCCGAACTCGCCAGCTACGGCGTGGTCAACATCCGGCGCGCGTACGGCAACTGGAAGAAACCGGGGCTGATCGGCTGGGAAAAAGTCCTGCACGAATACGCCATCCAGCCCGTCCAGCACTTCGACATCACGAAGGGAAAAAACGCCACCGACATGGCGCTTGTGATCGACGCGATGGACATCCTCTACAACAAGAACGTTGAAACCTTCTGCCTCGTTTCATCAGACTGTGATTTCACCCCATTGATCCACAGGCTGCGGGCCGACGGCAAACAGGTGATCGGTTTTGGCGGGCAAAAAACACCAGCTCCATTTGTCAGCAGTTGCACCCGCTTCCTGTTTCTCGACGACGACGAAAAAGTCCGGGCGGTGCGCAAGAACAAGGCGGCCAGCACCCATGAACTCAAACAGAACACCAAGTTGATGACGATGCTTCGCAACGCGGTCAAGGCGGCGGCGGATGATGACGGGTGGGCGAAGCTCGGACCGGTCGGATCGCACATCTCGAACCAGGGATCGTTTGATTCACGCAATTACGGGTTCAGCAAGCTGAGCGACCTGTTTGCGGCCATCGACTGTTTTGAGACGAAGAAAAGCACGGTCGCAGGTGGCAACGCCTACGTCGTGCGGGAACGGGTGGGTGCCGCCAACAATAGCAGGCCGAAATGAAACGGGGAGGATCGGCGAAAATCGTTCCCGTGGGACCTGTCCAAGCCAGCCGCACCTGAGAGCCCACACGAAGGAGAGCCGAAAAACTATCTGTTGCGGAGAAAACATTCTGTTCGGGCCGCAGCGCAAATGGAACCGCTTTGGGAATGTGCCGCCCCGGTGTTCGTGACTCGAATAATCCTGGAGAAAAGGCGATCATTCGGTGCGGCTAGAAAATTCATCATCAAATCCAAACGATCTTCATTCCCAACGGTTTTTCGGACAGACCCCGATCAAAAAAGGATCTCCGTCACCACCGCCGGTCGTGACTGGTTCACTTCAGAAGTCGGCGAATGGGTTGATTTTGACAACGTGTACCGAGGTTATCGGCTTTCCTGCCTACTCAACTTTCTTCGAACTGCGGGCGACGCCGGTTCGAATGGCGGCGTTCATGACTGCCTGCGAAACCTGCGGCACCACCTGCTTGTCAAACACGCTGGGGATCACGTAATCATCGGTCAGATGATCTTCGTCGATCACGTTGGCCAGCGCTTTTGCCGCCGCCATCTTCATCGATTCGTTGATTTCGCTTGCCCGGCAATCGAGCACGCCGCGGAACAATCCCGGAAAGCACAGCACGTTGTTGATCTGGTTTGGGTAATCGCTCCGACCAGTCGCCACGATGCGGGCATGTCGCATCGCAATCTCCGGCATGATCTCCGGGATCGGATTCGACATGGCAAAAACGATCGCGTCCTTGTTCATCGCCTTGATGTCCTCTTCATCAAGCAACCCAGGACCGGACAATCCAATGAACACATCCGCACCCTTCATCAGTTCTTTGAGCGTGCCACGTTCCTGATCCGGGTTGGTCATTTCTGCATATTGTCTCTTGGAATCATTCAAATCAGTCCGGTCCCGCGTCAGAGCACCCTTGCGGTCGAACCCGATGATCTTCTTCACGCCAAGCGTCATGACCATCCGGGTGCAAGCCGTGCCCGCTGCTCCGACGCCCGCGACGATGACCCGCAGATCTTCGGGTTTCTTTTTCACGAGCTTGAGCGCATTGATCAGCGCCGCCGTCAGCACCACGGCGGTGCCGTGCTGGTCATCGTGGAAGACTGGGATATCCAATTCCTCACGAAGACGCCGCTCAATTTCAAAACAATTTGGCGCGGCGATGTCTTCAAGATTGATGCCGCCGAAGACCGGCGAAATCCGTTTCACCGTTTCCACAATTTCGTCGGGATCCTTGGTGTTCAAACAAATGGGAAACGCGTCCACACCAGCGAATTCCTTGAACAACATCGCCTTGCCTTCCATCACGGGCAGCGACGCCTCCGGGCCGATGTCACCGAGTCCCAGCACGGCCGTTCCATCGGTGACGATCGCGACCATGTTGCTCTTGATGGTCAGGTTGTAAACCTTCTCCGGGCTTTCATGAATGGCCATGCATACGCGGGCCACACCGGGGGTGTAGGCGATCGACAGCCGGTCGCGAGTGGTCAGCGGGATCTTGCTTTTGACTTCGATCTTTCCGCCGAGATGCATGAGGAAAACGCGGTCCGACCAGTAGACCACTTCGACGCCGTCGAGTCCTTCCACTGCCGCGATCAATTCCTTTTCGTGCGCCTCGCCGCCCGCATCGATCGTGATGTCGCGAATGATCGCCTCCTTGCCCGGCTTGACGATGTCGATGGCGCCGACGTTGCCGCCCTTGTCCGCGATGCGTTGGATCAAGCTCGCGAGCACGCCCGGCCGGTTCATGAGTTTGACGCGAAGCGTGATGCGGCTGACGGATCCGGCGAATTCAGAATGTTCGGTATCTTGAATCATGAGTAATGGAATGCGCGGACATTCGACGGGTTTGGCTCCGATCAATCAAGCCACGAATTAGCAAGAACTCCTCCTCCTGTTCATCCTAAATGATGGTTGTGATCAAGAACATGATGAGAGCAGGAAGCCGGCACGCCGTAAGCCAGTCCGCTCACTTGCGTTTCTTTGCGCAGTTGAGGGCCTGCACAACGGAGAGAATGGCCAGAGTAAAAAACGGCAGCGTTCCAAGATAGACCAGGCCCAACCTCAGGCGTCGCGACTGTATGGAGCCGCGCGTCCAGATGGTGTCCACCCTTCCCGCAAAATCTTCGACCATGGTTTCCGTGGAAACCCCCTTGTTGGCGGTCTCGTAATCCTTTCCCAGTTCCGTCAACTCCGTCCCGACGACCAGTCTTTCGCCGTAGTAATTCGTCGTCCACATTTCAGCTAAATTCAGATACGCGAACAATGAGGCCAGCGCGATCAGGATCGATCCGGCCGCGACCAGTGACCAGCCAACGGCGTGTTTGCGCGACTGGTATTTTGAAGTGAAGACCAGTATCAGCCCGACCACCACGATGATCACGAACTGCGCGAGCCGCGTCCAGTTCGCCTCGCCGAACTGGCCCGCGCCGACCGGCGGCGGCAGGAGGAATCCACCGATCACGGCCGCGATCCAGACCCCGCTTTTCGTCAATGAAGCCCACGTGCGTTGCGTTCCGTAAAGCCAGCGACCGGGCGACCACTTGTTTGCCATGATGTCAGGGAATGACCAGATCGATTTGCACTTCAGCGAGACCCTTGCCGCCGATGCGATAAACGGCGGGTTCCGTCTTCGAATCTCCTTTGACACCCCACATCAGGTAACCGCCGGGTGACAGATGAATCGATTCCGTGGGACTGCTGATCCTGTTGAAATGATCGTGCTCGGCTTCGACCGAAACGAGGCCGCGCGGCACGTACCAGACCTGATAGCCACCAACTGGGGCGGCGTCTTTTTTCGTGGTTACGGTGACGACCACCGTCTTGCCGAGGCCGTCTCCGGCGTTCCGGCAGTTGTCCGCCTTGATCTGCATGTCCATGTCGACGATCTCAATGAACTCGTCACGCTCCTCCGGTTCCTCCGAATCGCGCGCGCGCTTCAGCAAATCAAAGTTGTGCTTCAAATCTTCCAGATACCGGTCGCGGCCCGGGACATAATTCGAACCGTTTCGGTTAATCCATTCCGCCCAGCGGTTCTTCAGGAAACGCGCGTTCGAAATGATGTTTGTCAGCTGCTTGTTCGGCTCGGCATCGTGAATCTTCTCAACGAGTTTCTCAGATTCAGTCGCGACTCGGGCGAGGGCAAAATTGTAAGCCACCGCCTGGTCGCTCCAGGTTGATTTCTTCAGCCCGCGGTACGGATTGCCGGGCCTGGTTCCGTAGTTCTGGGCAACAAGCTGAGCGGTCGTCAAGCACATCACAACAACCAGCAGCAACCGCCAGGGCACGTCATTATTCATCGTCCTCATGACTTTGATATACTCCAACACGTGAGCATCGGCGAGCTGCGATTTCGCGGCGGGGGCCTCACTCGCGCTAACGTTTCTTCAGGAGTTCGACCGCGACCGTCCCGCAGTCGGAGCAATTCCCTTTCTCAAACGTGAACTGGCTGCCACACCGAGGACAAAACGAGCGGCAGGCCGGATCGCCCGGTGCCGGCATTACCAACAACGCCTTCACATCGGTTTTCTGTTCGCGCAAGAACGTGCGGGTCGCGGTCTCAAGCCGTGCAAAACACTCGCGCTCGTCCAGGTCGGTTGTTAACTGAATCCGAACACTCAGTCGCCGGAGATGTTGCGCGGCGATGCGTTTGAACACGTCGCCTGTGAGCAGGACCTTTGCGACCGCGAGCGGGTGAAACCCTACGAGGAACGGCTGTGCCAACGTCTCCCTCGCGCGAATGGAAGCGAGCGGGTAGAGGCACATCATGAACGTGTGTTGAAACCGTTCATCGGATGCAGCGGGATAGAAACGACGGTGCAGCCGGCAAAATCGAATGGCGATCGTGGTGTTCACGAACAGGAGCACTCCCACCAACATCGGCCAGGTACTGCTGAGCGTGTATTTCAGGCCGATCCACGGCACCACCACGGCAACATGCGTGAGCAGCATCAGGCTGAGAAACCCGAGCATCCGGCCGGCGTCGTCGAGGGATTTGACACCGTCCCGGATCGGCTTGATGTCGAAGGATTCCTTCAGCCATTGTGCTTCCATCTCCGGGCGTTCCGCCGGCTTCGCCGCCTTCAGTTTCTTGATTCTGCCGACCAGCAGCTCCGCGAGCACGGGAGAACCGGCCGCCAACTCCTTCCGGCCGTTGATCAGGATGTGATGCCGCTTGGACCGGACGGTCTCAACCGCATCAAACGCGATCCGGCCGTCGCTTTTCGTGGGGGCTTCGTCGTAGAGATCGAGCAGGTCCCGGTGTTTGACGAGGGCGTTCTCCGTGACGGCAAACGTCGGCCAGTTCACGGGGAAGAATCCGCCGAACGACGGCAACGGCATCGAGAGCAGGAATCCGCCGAAGCGATTGCTGAGCCCACCGGTCGGCAGTCTCCAGCTCCAGCCGACACCGAACCAGGATCGAAACGCGACGCCCGGCCGCCGGATCCAGCACAGACATTCCCACACATAAAAGACCGCCAGCAGCAGCAACAGGAATTCAAAGTCATTCATCTAGGCGTTGGGGTCTGATGGGATCGATTTGGTTTAGCCACGGAACTGAATGAATCAGAACAACTCTGTGTTCCCGTCGCCTGTTAGTCAGTCGCGTCGTCCGTGATTCAGCGCGACCAACAAACCGGCTCTATTCCGAAGAGCGGCGTCCCGAGAATATTTTTTTGATGCCAACACCGATGGCGACAATGCCGACCGCGACGAGCTTCCATCCCTTTTTGAGAAAGACGAGCAGCCAGGTGAACAAGCCCAGTTTCGCGGCACCGGCAGCCGCCCCACCGAGCACTAGCGCGGCCAGTCCGTACTGGGCGACTTTGTCGCCCTGACGGTACTCCGCGTAGGTTTCACCGGACTCGAACTGGTAACCTCTGAGAAGCTCCTGATACGTCGGCAACGTCGCGCGGAGTTCAGACGGATCAATGACGAGATTGACCTCCATGACACCGCGCCGACCGAGCAGGCGGGTGTTGTAGTTGACGACCAGTTCGCCCTCGCTTTCAAGCCGGAGCGCCCATTCGAGATTGTGGGTTGTCTCATTGTAGCGCGGCTCCTGTTCCCAGCCGAGGAGGGTCAAAGGTGGCACGCCCATCCGCTCGCGTTCCTCGTTGGCATACTCGTTGCCTTCCTTGAACGCCTTGAGAAGTTTGGCGGAGTCGAGTTCGTCCTTGTCATCGTCCTTCACATAACCGGAGTCGCTGAACTCGAAGACGACAAACCAGTCCGAGTTGGTGCTCATCAGAAATCCGACCTCGTCCTCACCGACAATATTGCCCATGGCGGAGAGCAGATCGCGCGTGCCGTCGCCGTCGGTAAAAATGTAACCTGCGGGCACCTCGACATCAGCTTGAATCAGATCCCCCGTGCCGGGGCCGACAATCCATTTCTGACGGGCCATCAATTGTTCCCACGGATCGGGTTCGGTGGCGGGCGTATCTTGTGCCTGCATCGAAGCGGCGCACAGCGTGAGCGCACCGGCGGCGGCAAGCGATAGGGCGAATGAGTGTGAACGAGTATTCATGAAGGGCATTCCCAGTGTCTTGATTTGAATGGAGGTCGGCACATCCTCTGACCGACTTTCGTGAGTCATTAATCCGGGATGCCCGACCAAGGTCAAGCCGTAACCCAAGCGGGATCGATTCCATATCCAAAAAAATTCTTCACCCCGGGGAAAGGTGCTCCGAGTGGCTCCCATCGAATCCGATACATTGTCGGAGTCGAGCCGCACCACCACGTTCTGTTCACATTCAAACTCACGCGTCACGAACTTCATCGGAACGTTTCAAACACGTACGGGCCGAAGCGTTCTGTTTTCACAATTTGTTTCGGCCTGCGGTGTATTTTGATTTCGTTACCGTCCAATGGAAGGAATGAAACGATGGAGTTTGAAGAACCGACCAAAGGCCGGGGCCACTGGATCTCGCTCGAAGTTTCCGCTGCCGACGCGGAGCACGCCTGGCTGAAGAACCGCTGCGTGGACATCGTGCAACCGCCTGATGATCAAACCTGGGAAGAACGCTATTTCGTGATCCGCGATCCCGATGGCGTGTTGATCTACATCGCGCACAAGTTCGGCATCGCCGAAGCAATGAAACCGTTCTTCAAACGGGTGGCCTGACCTCATACCGGCCGCTTCTTCGCAAAGCACTCCGGCGGAATTCAAACGCGCGAGGTGCTCCCGCTGTTTCGCGATCACCCTGGTCGCTATTCCAGTTGAACCCGTTTCAACCTCAGAGCATTCTCGATCACGTTGGCGGAGCTGAAGCTCATAGCCGCTTCGACGATCATCGGGTTCAACAACAGTCCGAAGAACGGGTACAGCAGACCGGCGGCGACCCCAAACCGATCCGCCTCTTTCTTCAGCACGGGATGAACGACAACCGGGGCGTCGTCGCAGCGGCGAATACGACTCCAAGTGGGACTGGCACGCGCAGAACATCCTGATGGTCGAGGCGCGGGAAAAGAAAGGTTACGACGTGAACTACTGTTGGGGCATCGGCACCCACTCGAACAAACAGGGCGACGCGATAATGCCCGACATGCTCCGCTGGATCTGGCGCGACTCCCCGCGTTCCGCCGAGCGAGTCCGCCGGTCCACTGCATCAGGTTTCGCTCGAGTTCAAAGGCTGTGCCCGCATCGTTCGATTATGTGTAAAACATCGGATGTTTGGGCGGATTGTCCTTTTCCTTCTTGGAGGTCTTGCCGCTGCCCCTCCAGGCAACGTGCACACGATCATTCTACCCAAGTGCAATTTGCGCTCCACGAATGGGGCCCATCGCCACGGCGCTTTCGGGCGTTTGGTTTACGCGAATAGTTTGGGCGAATCCCTCCATTCAGCACGCGGATAATGCTCGTTTCCGCCATAAACTGAAGGACGGAACTGACCACCAGCAGCGAGGTTAAAATGCTTCTCATAGTTTGCGCGTCATGAGCTTGGAGAGCATGGACAAAAGCAGAAAACAACCTCGCAGAGGTTACTCCACCCAGCGTAGCCGATAGCTGGCACTAGGCCCGGACTGCGGGACCGGCAAAACGAAGGTCTCCGTGAACGGCTGGTTGGTGACGATCCCGGTCCAGATATTCAGGTCTGTGGATACGTCGACCGCATAGCGTAGCGATTGCAACGCCTCGACCGTGAGCAAGATCTGGTCGCCGCTCAGTTCTGCGCTCAAGATTCGTGGAGGTGGAATCACGTAGTCCGTGCGCGGCGCGTCCCCGAGATACAATTCAACCCCGGTGAGCAGTAGGCTCGTCGTGCTGTTGTTGGAAAAAGTGATATCGACGCTCTTTCCTGAGAATCTACCCAGCAGCTCCCCCTCATTGATGGGAAACGAGACCGAAGCGTACTCTCCGTCGCCGGGCTCGATCAGTCCGTCCTCGTCCCAGTCAAAGGTGATCTGCTGAAAGCTGGTCAATGTTTTCGAACTGCCATCCCCCGCTGTCAGAGTCGCGGTGAAGCTGTCCGATGGAAACGACGAAAACGGCGGGAATCCTAGCCCTTGCGTCTGCGGTTGGCCTCCCGGTTCGACGTTCACCCTCAGCATCGGCGTCGAGTTTGGATCCTGCGTCATCAGTTTGTGCAGTTCATCACTACGTGGAATCACGTTCAGAGGATTGGGGAACATCACACTGCTACCGGCGGCGGCAGCGACCTGGCTGCCCGTCGGCAGATACCCAGTGCCTCCATGATCACCGACAAATAGGATAAACTGCTCACGTGCCGGATTTTCTGATGCGGCAATGGCGTCGCCCGCCGCGCGGAGAGCACGGGACAATTCGATGGAGCGACCCGGCTTCTGCCAGCCGTTCTGGCCGTCTCCGCCTACGGTGACAATGGTGGTGTTCGGTTGGCCGGCAAACTGTTGGATGATCGCGTCACGGTCCGCGTTGTCCGAGATAGGGCGAACGGTTCCGAAGTAGCTTGGAACAGTGATGGTGCCAAATGTTTGAACTCTGATATTCTTGGTCTCGGGTTGGCCCATGAAAATCACGATGTGACGGCTCTGGATTTGGCTCGTCGGAGTGATGGGCTCCAGCGAGAACGCTTCGGGGGCCATGGTGCCCCCAGTGAGCGGCCATTCTGAATTACGAAAATGAAAGGCGAACGTGTTCGTCGTGCCGGGAGCGGGCACGGCGGTCATTTTGCCCTGAACGCTCTCTGAATGAAGCGTTTTTGCTGTCCGGCCAGTTTCTGGTTTCAGTCCGCGAGCCGCATCATCGTGATACCCACCGTACTTGCCGGTCTGATTGGCGACGGTTGCTGACAGGATGCAGAGATTTGGGGCATCTGCGAAAGAAGGTGAAATGATGATGTTGCCCCCAAAACACTGCGTGAACACAAACAGCTTCTCTGACTGCGTCGGGATGAACCGGTCGATCATTCCCCTCAACGTATCGGCGGGCACCGAATGGTCGTTGGCAACCAGACTTCCTTCACCCGGCGCGGTGCTGTAACGCAGCGGTGTTGGTCCATCGATCACCCGGATGGTCACCGGGCAGGTCGCATTAGCACCGTTACCCTCGTAGAGCCAGTGGACACTCAATACGTTCGTGCCGGGAGTCACGCCGGTAAACACGAAGACTCCATGCCGCGAGCGGAATTCGTGATCGGGAAAGACACGAACAACGTTTGCGGGGCCGGTCAATGTCGGCGTGTAGACGGTCTCCTCCTCGGTCATGTCTGCGGTGATTCGCCAGGTCAACGTCTCCCCCACCTGCAGTTCGATATCGGTCGGACCGCAAAAATGGGCGAACCCAGACCTTACGCAGAGAAACGTCAGCAGCAGCGATAGGCGAGCAATTCTAGTTTGATGCATTTTGGGTCCTTTCGTTGAAGGAGTTGAGTGATTATTCCCTTTTTGGTAACTCCCTTCACCAGTTCAGTTCAAGGACCGAATTTGTCTTCTCCTGCAAGCCTTTGAAAAATCAGTAACAATCCGGGCCGGGCATCAAAGACGTGTGCGCCGCAATCGCAAGGCATTGGCAATCACGCTGACGGAACTGAAGCTCATCGCGGCACCGGCGATCATGGGTCCGGGGGGAGGGGTTAAGCACCGACTGGATTCGCCAGTCGGCGCGAAGGATTCAGGCCGCCTGACCGACTCCGGCCTCTTGCAATGCGGCACGATCCACCCCTTGAGCGGCGCAGCAGGATGCGAGCTTGCCGTCGATGACAACGGCTGGCACCGAGCGGATGCCCAGTTCACGCGCTCGTCGGGCCACGTCGGCCTGATTCATGTCCTGCACGATCACCTCGCATGACGAGCATGCCAGTTCACGAACCAGTGCGACGGTATCCTTGCAGGCAGCACAATCCGCGCTGAAGATTTCCACTTTACGTTTTTCATTCATTATTCTCACCTCCTTTGGTGGTTACCGGGACGCGACAACACTCACGCCCACCGGTGTTTGTTTTCCTTCTTTGGCGTAACAAGACGGTGTTCCATAGAGAACCGCACACCAGTAAACCGAGACCTCCGTAGAGCGCCGCTGTGGACGGAAATACAAACCGTCCTGACATCACGAGAACGGCTCCCAGGATTCCGGGAACGAGTGTTGTCCAGTTTCTATGCCGGGATGCCTGCCAAAGCTGAGCGCCCACTGCTATCGCCAAAAATGTCGCCGTAGCTGGCAGCAGCCATTCGGTGTATTTGGAAAATTCAATACCAACCGTGGACAACAAACCCGCATAGACCGGCCAGCACGCTGGACAGGTGATGTTCGGCAGCAGAGCTGCAATTACCGCGGGTGCTGTGGAAAAAGTGGCTGCAATACCGGTTCTGCCAGGAGGCGTCGGTGCTTTGCCCGATGAAGTCGTCATTGAGCGCAACGCGACGGCGATGACCTCGGCGGGTGGGATCTTCACGATCGCCCCATTCGTATCACGATAAAGTCGGCAGGAGGTCGCGTTTTCCGCAGGGTCGGCGCCGACGATATCATGACCGTTCACCAGCAATGTTGGTGACCCGTACAGTCGGACGTGTGCGGGCGCCTTTGGATCACCCCGCTCCCATTCCTGCCACTGGGCCGGCAACCCGGTATCGGCGAACACCCGCAACAACTGCTCCCGCATGAGTGGCACGTTCGGGCAGGTTTGATCATAAATTAATTCCACGGTTTTCGAATTCATCAGTTTCCTTTCTCTATGGCATTCAAGATCGGGCACTTCGAAAGCGGGCCTTTGGTAGGACAGTGATCCGCCAGTTCCCGGAGTGCATTGCTCATCCGGGCAAGGCTTGAGATCTTTTCTTCTATATCGGAAATTCGATTCTGTGCCTTGCGACGGACGCGTTCGCAGGTGCCATTGCGAGAAGCGCGCAGTGAAAGCAGTTCCTCGATTTCGCCAAGGCTGAACCCAAGGCTCTGTGCCTGACGGATGAATCGCACGCGTTGCTGCGCGTCGTCCGGATAAATCCGATATCCCGCTGCGTTGCGCGGTGGCTCCGCCAACAATTTGCGTCGTTCGTAATAGCGAACTGTAGCCACTTTGACGCCTGTTTCTCTGGCGAGGACGCCGATGGTTCGACTTTTCACGAGATCACTCTACACCTTGCACCTAAGTGCGGGGTCAAAGAAAAAATAGAGAATTTTCGGGGTGCCTCGCTACAGACGATAACGACGCAGTCTGAGTGCATTTGCAATGACGCTGACGGAACTGAAGCTCATCGCGGCACCGGCGATCATCGGGCTTGCCGACAGTCGCGACGATCCATAGCCTTCAGCATCTATGGCGAGTGCTGCTCAAAT